>CAIXHJ010000344.1 GCA_903919165.1 uncultured Holophagaceae bacterium | reverse complement strand
GGGGAAGCGCATGGTGAAACCTGGCGCCGTCCTGCTCATCGATGCCGGCGCCCAGGTGCGGGGCTATGCCGCTGACATCACCCGCACCATGGCCGCGCCCCACTGTGACAGCCGCTTCGCGGCCCTCATCGCGGGCATGGGACAGATCGAATTGCAGCTTTGCGATCTGGTGAAACCCGGCCTGCCCTACGGGGACCTCCACCACCAGGGCCATTTGCTCATCGCCAGCCTGCTGATGGAGAGCGGTATCCTGAAGGCATCGCCCGAAGAGGCTGTCGAAAAGGGCCTGAGCCGCCCCTTCTTCCCCCACGGCCTGGGCCATCACCTCGGAATCCAGGTCCATGATGTGGCGGGTCACCAGGGATCACCCGATGGCACGCCAGCACCGACGCATCCGCTGCACCCGACCTTGCGGAACAATCGCATCATCGAAGCCAACCAGGTCTTCACCGTGGAGCCGGGCCTCTACTTCATCCCCATGCTCCTACGTCCCTTCCGCGAGAACGGGCAAAGGTCAATGTTCAACTGGACACTCATTGACGAACTGACACCCTGCGGCGGCATCCGGATCGAGGACAACCTGCTGGTGACCACCCATGGGCATCGCAACCTCACCCGGCCGCATCTTCCCAACTGAGTGCGAATCACACCTGTGCCCATGGAGTCATCCCCCGGAGTCTCCGTGTCCATCCGCACCTCTCTGACCTGCCTGTCCCTGGCCGCCTGCCTGCTGGGCCAGGGCACAGAGCGCCTGACCCTCGAAGCCCTCGCGCACCCGACCCTGAACCAGACCTACGCCGGGTTGCCCATGACGCATCTTGAGTGGTTGCCCGATGGGACCCTCATGCAGACCCGGCGGGAGGGTGACCAGTTGACTTTCCTACGTGTGGATCCCCCCACCGGGGGATCGAAGCCCCTGCTTGAGGTGGGCCGGATCCAGGCCGCCCTAGTGGCCGCGGGGGTTCCCGAGACGGACGCCAGGATAGCCCTGGGGCGTGGGACCTTCACATGGAATGACGACCACACCGCCTTTCTGCTGGATGTGGCGGATCAGTTCTTCGTGGTGGACGTGAAGGGTATGGCAGCCCGACACCTCGCTGATGGCAAGCTGGAGGAGGCCACCTTCAGCCCGGATGGCACTCAGCTGGCTTATCTGCACGGGAACGACTTGTATTGTGCGGA
Source organism: uncultured Holophagaceae bacterium (assembly GCA_903919165.1). Taxonomy (GTDB): domain Bacteria; phylum Acidobacteriota; class Holophagae; order Holophagales; family Holophagaceae; genus Geothrix. Next base: position 6,428 of record CAIXHJ010000344.1, on the reverse strand, counting down.
AGTGGCCACGGGTCGGGAGACTCGGCTCACCACCGGCGGAAGTGAAACCATGCTCAATGGACGCCTGGATTGGGTGTACCAGGAGGAGATCTATGGCCGTAACCAAGGATCCAAGGCCTTCTGGTGGTCCCCGGACTCCAGGCGCATCGCCTACCTCAGCCTCGATGATGCCAAAGTGCCCGTCTTCCTGCTGGTGGATGATCGCTCCCAGCCCCAGAGGCTGCTCCAGGCCCGCTATCCCAAGGCGGGCGATCCCAACCCCATCGCCCGGCTGGGAGTAGTGGATTTGCAGGGCCGCACCACTTGGACCCAGGTGACCCACCCGGGCCAGGAGACCCTCATCATCCGCGTAACCTGGGACTCACTGGGCCGACTGCTCGCGCAAATCTCGGATCGTGCCCAGACCTGGCTGGAGTTGCGCCGGTTCGAGGATAGCGGGTCCAGGGTGCTCCTCCGGGAGCAGGGCCGGACCTGGCAGGACGCCGAACACCATGGCCCACCGCTCTGCCTGAAGGACGGCGGGTTCCTCTGGGAATCGGATCGAACGGGCCATCGCCACATCTACCGATATGACACCGAAGGCAGTCTGAAGAACGTGATCACCAGCGACCCATGGGACGTTCGCAGGATGCACGGCGTCGATGAAGTCAAGGGTCTGGTCTATTTCGAGGCCTCCGAGCACAGCCCCATCGCCACCCACACCTACCGCATCGACCTAGACGGCCAGGGGCTCACCCGCCTCACCGTGGCCCGCGGCAGCCACAGTGTTCGCTGGAACCGGACCTTCAGCGCCTTCCTCGACATCTGGAGCAGCCTGGAACAGCCCGCCAGACAGGCGCTCTTCGATTCGAACGGCAAGCAGGTCCGGATGATCGACGAAAATCCAAGTCCCCGTCTCAAGAAACTGCCACTCGGCACCATCAGGCTGCAGGAGGTGATGACTCGCGATGGCTTCCCCATGGAGACCCTGCTGATCCTGCCTCCTGGCTTCGACGCCTCGAAGAAATATCCTGTGTACCAGCACATCTACGGAGGCCCCGGGATGCCTCAGGTAAACGACGCGTGGAACCGCGAATTGATGTGGTGGCATTTCCTGGCCCAGAACGGAATCCTCGTGTGGGTCTGCGACAACCACAGCGCCTCCAACAAGGGTCGAGCCAGCGCCGAGGGCATCCACGGTCGGTTGGGCACCCAAGAACTGGAGGATCAGCTGGACGGCTTGAAATGGCTCGGCGCGCAAGGCTTCGCGGATCTGAGCCGGGTCTGCATCGAAGGCTGGAGCTACGGCGGGTACATGTGCGCCTACGCCATGACCCACAGCAAAGCCTACAAGCTCGGCATCATCGGTGCCCCCGTCACCAACTTCGCCCTTTACGACAGCATCTATACCGAGCGGTACATGGGCCTACTCTCAGAGAATAAAGCCGGGTACGAAGGCACCAACCTTGCCGCCGCCGCTAAGGACTTCTCGGGCAAGGCTCTCATCATGCACGGCATGATCGACGACAATGTGCATCCCCAGAACACGGTGCAGTTCATCGACGCCCTGTTGCAAGCCGGCAAGGACTTCGAGCTGCGCCTCTATCCAGGCTCCGACCACATCAGCGCCTTCGTCAAGCCGTGGCAGTACTGGGACATCATGCGGGCCCAGTGGGAGTTCATCGCGAAGAACCTATGAAGGTCAGGCCGCGGCCTTGTGCGGGGCCACGAAGCGGTCATAGAGCAGCATCAGAAGGGTCGAGACGCCGCCAATGGCGGCGAGCGTGAACCACATCAGGCCGGGCCGGTGAGACTGCTTCAGGAAATGCTCGACGAGGAACCCGCTGAGGTACCCGGCCACCAGGGCGCCGATGGCCACCGGCAGGAAGGCGAAACCCATGTAGGTACCCACCTGGTCCTTGGGCGCCAGGTCAGCCACGTACTCGTAGAACCTCGGTGCCTGCATGGCCTCGCCCACGGCGAAGATCGCGATGCCTGCCACGGTGGCACTCAGGGTTGGCACGGCGCCGATGAGCAGCCAGCCGAAGCTGGCCATGGCAAAGCCTGATGCCATAGCCAGGATGGGTCGGACCTTCTTCATCAGGGCCGTCACCGGAACCGTCAACAGGATGATGGCCCAGGCATCCACGGTCTCGATCAGCTCGAAACGCGGGTAATGGAGGACGTCCCGCACATAGAAAGGCAAGCCGTAGAAGATCTGCCAGAACATGATCCAGAACCCCGAGAAGATCACGAGGAAGCCCATGAAGCGTACATTCGTGAAGACCAGCCCCATGTCCTTGATGACTTGAGCCAGGGTCCTGGGAGCCTCTGTGGAAGCGGTCTGCTCGGGCTCCCTGAAAAACAGGATGGTGCCCAGCAGGTTCAGCAAGGAGGTCATCGCCGACATCACCAGCACGTACTCGATGCCCAGCCCTTCCCGCACCTGCAGGCCCAGGACCGGCCCCAGGGCACCACCGAGGTTCACCAGGGTGTAATAGATGGAGTAGCCCAGGGACTTGGTCTCCGAAGTGGTGGTCCGAGCGACTGTTCCAACTATGCAGGGTTTGATGAGTGATCCACCTATGGCGGTCAGCAGCAGCGCTCCGATGATGTACGGAGTCACGCCCACAGACGCCACGAACATCCGACCCATGGGCAGACCCGCGAGCCCAATGGCGAAGTATCCGAGGCTGAAAATGGAAAAGCAGGCGATCAGGCTCCGTCGGAATCCGTACCGGTCCACCAGTGGCCCTGCGAAGGTGGGAAGGAAAAACACCGCGAAGCCGTAGAGACCCACCAGCGTGCTGCCGGTGAGCCCGAGTCCGAGCTTCTCGACCAGGTACACGGCCAGAATGGCCTTCGACCCATAGAAGGCCAGGCGCTCAAAAAGTTCCAGGATATTGGCGACCCAGAAGGACCCGGTGAACCCGGTCCGCAAATCGTGAACCCGGTCAGCGGCAGACAACAGGGCAGCCCATCATTGCGATTTCCTGTCCTTGGCGAATTCCACCACAGCACGGAGCATGTCGCCCACGGACATGATGCCCACCAGGTCACCCTTGGAATCCACCACGCAAAGACCGTAGAGCTTGTGGTCCAGGATGATCTGGGCCGCCGTGGCGAGATCCATGTCCGGTGTGACGGTGATGGGGGATGGGTTCATCACGCCCTTGACCGGTGTCTTGGAGAGCAGATAGTGGACCTCCCATGTATCCAAAGACGTGGCCTTGCCTGGCGAGTAGTCCTTGATCATCCGCTCCGTGATAAGGCCGATCAAGCGTCCCTTGGCCATTACAGGCAGGCGCCGGATGGCCTTCTCCTTCATGAGATGAATGGCCTCGATGATCGAGGCATCCTGATCGATGGTCACGGGGTTCTTGGTCATCCACTGTGAAACGGTACTCATGGCCTCTCCTCACATGCCCAAGAAGGCTTTCTTGATGTGGTCGTTGTTGAGAAGTTCGTCTCCCTTTCCCGTGAGCACCACCCGGCCGGTTTCCATCACATAGGCCCGGTGGCAGATGCGCAGGGACTGGTAGACGTTCTGCTCCACCAGAAGGATGGTAACGCCCTGTTTGTTGATGCCCGTGATGATGTCGAAGATGTTCTTCACCAGCAGGGGGGACAACCCCAGGGACGGCTCGTCCAACAGCATCACTTTCGGGTTGGCCATGAGGCCCCGGGCGATGGCCAGCATCTGCTGTTCTCCTCCGGACATGGTTCCGCCAAGCTGCTTCTCGCGCTCCTTGAGACGGGGGAAGAGTTCGAACACCCAGTCGATGTTCTTCTGGCGGTCTGCCCGAGTGGCCTGGACGTAGGAGCCCATGCGGAGGTTCTCCAGGACGGTCATCTCCGAGAAGATCCGACGGCCCTCTGGAACCTGGACAAGTCCGGCCTCGACCACATGATGAGGCTGCATCTTGCCGAGATCCTTGCCCTCGAAGGTGATGGTCCCGGAACTGGGTTTCACCAGGCGGGAGATATTTTTCAGCATCGTGGACTTTCCGGCTCCGTTGGCGCCCACGACCGTGACGATCTCCCCCTTGTTCACTTCCAGGTCCACATCCCAGAGAACCTTGAGATCGCCGTAGGCGAAGTTGAGCTTCTCGATCTTAAGCATGGCTCTCACCAAGGTAGGCGCTGATCACATCGGGGTTGTTGACGACTTCCTGAGGGGATCCCTCCGTTAGTTTCTCCCCCGAGTTCAGGACAACGATGCGATCAGAAATGCGCATGATGGCCTTCATGTCGTGCTCGATGACCATCTGCGTGAGGCCGCGCTTCTTGATGTCGAGGATCAGCTGGATGATTTCCTCGCTCTCTGCCGGGTTCAGTCCGCCCATGACTTCATCAAGCAGCAGGATCTTCGGCTGCGTGGCCAGGGCGCGGGCCACCTCGAGCTTCTTGCGCTCCCCGATGGGCAGGCCACCTGCCAGAAAGTCCGCCCGGTGCTCCATACGGACGACCTTGAGTTGTTCCAAAGCCATCTCGCGCGCAGTCTTCAGCGACCACGTGCGCGCCAGGGCCCCGACCATGACGTTGTCCACCACTGAAAGCTTCGCGAGTGGCCTCACCTTCTGCCAGGTGCGCACCATCCCGAGCATGCAAACCTTGTCGGGTTCAAGGCCATTCATGCGCCGGCCATCGAAGAAGATCTCGCCCTTGGAAGGCGGATAGTAGCCAGTGATGCAATTGAAGAGTGTGGTCTTCCCTGCGCCGTTGGGCCCAATGAGGCCCATGATTGAGCCCTCCTCCACAGAGAAGGAGACATCGGAATTGGCCGCGAGGCCGCCGAAGAACTTGCTGACATTCTTGATCTCCAGGATGGCCATCAGATCGCCTCCCGCTTCCGCCGCAGGGCCAGCTTCTTGACGAATCCCATGAGTCCGTCGGGCATGAACAGGATCACCAACACCACGAGGATGCCGTAGAGCAGCACGTGGGCGTGGGACAGGTTTTCCTTCAGGAAGATCCCCACCTTCGATTCCGCGTTCACCATGCCGACCTTGACCAGGGCCTCGGTGATCATGTTGCTGCGCAACGCTTCGGACAGGGGCACCAGCACCAGGGATCCGAGCATCGGCCCCCAGAGGGTGCCCATCCCACCGATGATGCAGATCAGCATGATCTGGACGGACACATCCAGCCCCAGGACCGTGGGTGGGTCCACGAAGCCGACGTAGATGCCGTAGAAGCTTCCGGCCAGCGATGTCAGCACGGCAGAAATGACCAGGGCGATGTTCTTGTAGAGCGATATGGAGATGCCCAAGGAGTGGGCGGCATCCTGATCCTCCCGGATGGCCTGGAAGAAATACCCAAGTTTGGAGTGCTGGACCAGGTAGGTAATGGCGATGGTGAGCACGATCAGAAAGAGCCCGATGTAGTAGAAGGGGACCTTGGTGGAGAAGTCCGTCACCACCGTCTCCCCGATCTTGAAGGCGGGGAGTTCTGTGGCAAGGATGCCCTCGGCCCCATTGGTCAGGGTGGTCAGATTGATGGCCGACAGCCTGAGGATCTCCGCCACCGCAATGGAAGCCAGCACGAAGTAGGGACCACGCAACCTGAAGCAGATGCTCCCGATGGCCAGGGCCACGACCACGACCAGGGCTATGCCGATCCACACCCCGTACCAAGGTGCGATCTGCTTGGCGTGCATGAGCATCATAGTGGTGTAAGCCCCCACGCCGAAGTAGGCCGCGTGACCGACCGAATGCTGCCCGGCGTAACCGCCTAGGATGTTCCAGCTCTGTCCCATCGTCACGCTCAGGAACAACAGGATCATCATGTGGAGCGCATACGGGCTTTCCACATACTTTGGTACGGCCAGGAGAACTGCCAGGGCAATGAGAACGAGGACGGCCTTGAGGGTGGTCTTGTTCACGACGTTCTCCTCAGGTCCGCGACTTACCCATCAGGCCAGATGGCTTGAAGAGGAGCACCAGTAGGAAGAGTACGAAGACCACGACGTCCTTCCATCCGGAGGAGATGTAGACCGCGCTCATGGATTCGGTGATGCCGATCAGCACCCCGCCCAGGGTGGCACCCACCACGCTGCCCATGCCGCCCAGCACGGTGATGACGAAGGCCTTCAGCGTGAAAATCCCGCCTACCTGGGGAAAGATGTAGTAGGTCGGGGAGATCAGGGCTCCGGCGGTGCCCGCCAGGGCGGCGCCGAGACCGAAGGCGATGATGGACATGCGCTTGACGTTGATGCCCATCAACTGGGCCGCATCACGGTCCTGGGCTGTCGCACGAATGGCCTGCCCCGTATCCGTCTTCAGAAGGAACCAGTAGAGGGCCGCGGTGATGGCCGCCGTGATCAGGAACGAGATCAGCAGGGGCGTGGATACCGAGACGCCCCCGCCCACCTGGATCGAGGCAGAGGAGTAGAACGTGGTGAGAATCTTGTAATCGGACGTGAAGATCAGCATCACAGTGTTGCTCAT
>CAIXHJ010000343.1 GCA_903919165.1 uncultured Holophagaceae bacterium | reverse complement strand
GCCCTTGTTCTTCTCACCCACCAGGTTCTCCTTGGGCACAACGACGTTGTCGTAGAACACCTCGTTGGTCCGTATCCCATCCAGGCCCCACAACGGGCGCAAGGTGATCCCCGGGCTCTTCATGTCCACTATGAAGAGCGAGATGCCCCTGTGCTTGGGCACTGTCACCTCGGTGCGCACGGCGATCCAGTGGTACTGGGCAAAATGGCACCGGGTATTGAAGACCTTCTGCCCATTGAACAGGTAGTGGTCGCCCTTATCTTCAGCCCGTATCTGGAGGCTGGCCAGATCCGAGCCGGCTTGTGGCTCGGTGTAGCCCAGAGCGAACTCGATCTCGCCCCTGGCGATCCTGGGGAGGTATTCCTTCTTCTGCTTCTCCGAGCCGTAGAGAATGATCGTTGGGCCGGAGACGTTGGCGCCCACCATCAGCGCTTCGGGCTTCAGCGCGCCGGTGTAGTCGATCTCCTCATGGAGTATGAAGCGATACATGGGCGGCAGCCCCAGCCCGCCGTACTCCTTCGGCCAGGTAGGCGTCAGCAGCTGGCGAGCCCCCAGTTTCTGCACGAACTTCCAGGTGTGAGGTCCCCACCCCAAGCCCGAATCCGCCTCCTCGATCACCTCGCGGGTGACCTCTTTCTTCAGAAACCCCCGGACTTCCTGGCGGAACGCCTCCTCTTCTTTCGAAAAGCCAAACTCCATGATTTCTCCTCTCAAAACGGGCAAGGCTCGGTTATCGATTCTAACGAATTTGCCGAACGCGCGCAAACCTGGCCAGACTCGGGCGGGTGGATCCTTCGCCAGGAGGGAAGAAACCCGCCGACAGGGGATCGAACAAAGAAGCCGAAGGTACGCGGAAGCTCGTTATGGGTCTGCCACCCGCCAACGATCACTCGTAGGTCAGCGCGAACACCGTGTCCTTCAGCCACCTCTTGAAGCCCTCGTTATCGCTGAACAGTTTGAAGAGCTCGGTGTCATCCTTGAGCACGCCGGTCATCACCCGTTCCAACGCCTTGTCGTGTTCGATACGGGCATTCTGCTTGTCCGAGTTCCTCCGAGCATTCTGGTAGGCACCGTCGGCCGCCACCCTGGCCGGGATGTCTTTTGTGATCAAGCGGTTCACGCGGTCCGCATCGGTCCAGGGGATGTTGCCGAACTGGTCGTTGAAGGTCTTGATGATATTGCTGAGGTGGTCGAGTTCCGGCTCCGGCTTGTGGCCTCCGCCGCTCGTCGGCACTGGCCCGATCTCAGCATCCTGGTCCAGCAGTTGGATGCTCATGACGGCCTTCTTCTCCACGCGGTAGCTGTCCATGTCAATCGCTTCCAGGATGCCCTTCGAGAGGTCTTCCTCTTTCGGCGCGGGCAGCTTCGGGACCAGGAAGTTCAGGAAGATGGAGAGCTTCTCCCAGTCCGCGTTGGTGTACGGCACGATCGCCGACAGGAAGCCGTAGGTCCGCACGAAGGCCTTGGCCTTGCCCTTGAAGTCCACCTGCCCGTCCTCGTCGAGCTGCTCTCTGTACACCGCCACGCAAGCGTCCAGGATCGGGTCAAGCCGGTCGCGTTCAGCACCGCCCAGGTATAGCTCGACAAACTGGGCGATCTGCCCCGGCGCATATACCTGATACCCGTCGAGATCAGCCTTGAGATCATGCAGCTTGTTGGG
>CAIXHJ010000342.1 GCA_903919165.1 uncultured Holophagaceae bacterium | reverse complement strand
CGGTGAGGAGCAGGGGGGAGTGTTCCCCCCTGTTTTTCATGACATATCACGAGTCAGCCAGACACATTCCGGATGATCCATCGTGCTGAGTGCCAGTTGTGTGGAGGCCGCCCGGTCCGTAACCACCCAGCAGTTGGGATGCTCCTGCAGCGCGGATCCGGGGATCATGGGCGTGACCGGGCCTTCCATGACGTGAGCGAGCATGGGTACTTTGCCTGCGCCGATGACGAGCAGCAGGCAGCGCTAGGCAGCCATGATGGTGTCAAGACCGATGGTGATGGCCGTGGCCGGGACAGCCGAGGGATCCCACCGAAAGGACCCGCATTCTGATTTCGAGTGAAGTCCGTGAGCCGGACCCCGTGGGTGCGCGAGTCGAGGGATGAGCCAGGCTCGTTGAATCCGATGTGCCCAGCCCTGCCCAGCCCAAGCAACTGGAGATCGATGCCGCCAGCTTCCTTGACCAGGACTTCGGACTTTCTGCATTCCCCCTCTACATCCGAGGTCATCCCATCGGGAACATGGGCATGCTCCGCCTGAATGTTGACGTGCCTGCACAAGTGCTCCTCCATGTAGCGGCGGTAGGATGCGGAATGATCGGCTGGGATGCCGATGTACTCATCCAGGTTGAAGGTCCGGCAGGGGGAGAAATCAAGTCCATCCTCTCGGTGGAGACGAGCCAAATGGGCGTAGACGTGCTTCATGGTCCGGCCGGTGGCGAGTCCTAGCACAAGATCGGGCTTGGTGCGCAGCGCCTCGGCGATGATCCCGGCGGTAAGGGATTCAGCCTGACCTTCGTGCGAGGTGCGCAGAACATCCATGGGGACTCCCGAGGACTAACTCAGCTGAGTCGGTGTTCTTATCAGGGATGTGGTGCTGTCTATTCAGCTGCCTGCCGGCGCCAGGTTTCGCCTGTCTGCGGTTTCACGAACAGGGTTCTGACATCGGGATGCGCACGCTTGATGGTGGCTTCGATCCGGGCCACGCATCGTTCAATCTGACCCGTGCTCAATCCGTCCAGGAATTCTGCGCTGAGGGCTGCGACCACCTGGCTCGGCCCCATCTGGACGGTCAGCACGCCATTGACACCACACACATCCGGATCCTCACGGGCGATGCGCAAGATTGATTCACGCACCTTTGGATGGGCCGCTTCTCCGATGAGCAGTCCCTTGGTCTCACGGGCCAACAGGATCGAGGACACCGCCAGTAGAAGTCCGATGAAGATGGAAGCAATGCCATCGATCCAAGGCGCATTCAGCGCCTGTGCCAGAGCGATGCCGGTTCCTGCGATCACCAGTCCAAGTATTGCGGCGCTGTCCTCGAATAGCACGATGAACGTGCTCGGATCCTTGCTGGCGAGGAAGGCGGCGAAGTAGCCCTGGTCACCCTTGGTTGAGCGGAAGGATTTGAAGGCCACCCACCAAGATGCTGCCTCGCACACGAAGGCTCCTGCCAAGACAAGATAGTTGATGAGCACCTTCTTTAGCGGCGCCGGAGTCAGCAGGTGGGTGATGCCTTCGTAAATGGATATGCCGGCACCAAGTCCTAGCACCAGCAGGGCGACGATGAAACTCCAGAAGTACAGCTCTCTACCGTAGCCGAAGGGATGACTTGAATCAGGAGGTTTGCTCGCGCGTCGTGTGCCGTATAGCAGCAGCAGTTCATTGACGGAATCGACCAGGGAGTGGACGCCCTCGCTCAACATCGCGGAGCTGCCTGTGAATGTCGACGCCGTGAACTTGATGGAGGCGATCGCGAGATCGCCACCCAGTGCGGCGTAGATGACTTTTCTGGGAAGAGCCTGTGTTGGCATATCGACCTCTTGCGTTCGTCAAAACACCAGCGAGGGCAGCGGCGGAAATCCCTTCACGGTGCGATCTTGCCGGAGGCGGTTTCTTCCTGCAGGTCTTCGGCATTCTGCCAACTAGAGCTGGGTTCGAATGACTTCGTTGCTTTGGCAAGAACAACGGCCTTCCTTCCTTGATCCTTCTGGAGCACTTCTCCATGTCGGTCAACGAGGAACGTCATGACTCCGGATGATCTGTACTTCGCCGGATAGGTGAACACGTTGCCTCGAGTACCCATCCGAACAAAGGAGTGGGAAGTCCGGGTCATGAACGGTCCTTTTTATGAGGAACTCGCGCCGGGTTGAACAATCTTCTAACCCGGTAAAGGCAATCGAATATGCATCCTTCACGCCACAAAGTAACAACCATGATTGTAAACAATAGGGAATCGAGTCATGGATCTGAGCATCACGGTTTCATTCAAATTGAAGGAACCATCTCTTCGCTTTGAAGGATCGAATGGACTCGCGAAACTCGATGCCTGGTTGCCATGCGGAAACAGGCTTAGGGGTGACCTCAGCTCTATAGAAGATGTCTTTCGAGACATTTTCGAGTCTGGTCTTCAGTCAATCCCGCCTGCCCCATGCTTGGGGATCGCGTCAGAAGCAAAGACTCCCGTCCGAATGCGCCCTCTTTCAATTTGAAGGGTCATCCATCCATAGTGATTGACTTAGCCGAATCTCCAAATATCCATAGCCCATAAATATTAGATTTTAGAATGAGTTAATAATTGGTTCAAATCCTG
>CAIXHJ010000341.1 GCA_903919165.1 uncultured Holophagaceae bacterium | reverse complement strand
CGGACCCGGAAGGGGAACGCCTATTTCACCGGGCTCGGGGCCACCAAGCGGATCGTCCTCTACGACACGCTGATCACCCAGAGCGATCCCGAGGCGGTGGAGCTGGTTCTGGCTCACGAGATGGGCCACTGGGCGCACGCCCACATCTGGAAAGGAATCGGGCTCACGCTGGTCGGGATGGGCTTTGCCCTGTGGTGCGGGGCCCGCATCCTCGCCTGGGCCGGGGCACGGCGATCCTTCCATCTGGCGGGGCCCGCCGATGTGGCCGGACTCCCGCTCTTCCTCTTGGTCCTCTTCGTCCTCAACCTGGCCGGCCTCCCCCTCCAGAACGCGATCTCGCGCCACTTCGAGCGGCAGGCGGACCAAGCCTCGCTTGAGCTCACCCGAAACCCCGCCGCCTTCATCCGCGCCGAGGTGGATCTCGCCCGCACCAACCTGGCGGATCTCGCGCCGCCCCCCGCCCTGGTCTGGCTGCTCTACACCCACCCGCCCGTGGCGGAGCGCATCCGGATGGCCGAGGCCTTCGGCGCGACATCCGCACCGCCCGTGTCTCGATAACGTTCCGGTTGGCGATCGCCCCCGGCGTGTGGTATGTAATTCGCCCAGGAAGACGGGAACCCGCATGATTCCGGAACGAAAAAGGAGGACATTCTCGTGAAAATGCGCTGGATGCTATGTGGACTCCTGGCACTCGGACTGCTGGTCGCCGGTGCGGCCCACGCCCAGGACAGCCTGGTCGTCTATTCGAGCGTGGACGAGGAGAACGCCAAGAAGCTCCTCGACGATTTCACCAAGGCCACGGGCGTGAAGGTGCGCTTCACCTTCCTCTCCTCGGGGCCGGCGGTCGCCCGCATCGAGGCGGAAAAGAACAACCCCCAGGCCGACGTCTGGTACGGCGCCCCCAGCGAGAACCACGTCGTCCTGAAGGAGAAGGGACTCTCGCAACCCTACGTCTCCCCCGTCGCCAAGGATCTGGCCGCCAAGTTCAAGGACGCCGAGGGCTACTGGACCTCCTTCTACATGAATCCCCTCGGCTTCGCGTCGAACCTGAACACCCTGAAGCAGAAAGGGGTAGAGGCGCCCACCTCCTGGGCGGACCTCCTGAAACCCGAATTCAAGGCCCAGGTCCAGACGCCCAGCCCGCAGACCTCCGGGACCGGCTACAACATGGTCGCGGCCCTGGTCACCATCATGGGCGAGGAAAAAGCCTTCGAGTATCTGAAGAAGCTGAACCCCAGCATCCAGACCTACACCCAGAGCGGCACGGCCCCCTCCAAGTCGGCCGCCATCGGCCAGGCGGCCGTCGGCATCCAGTTCACGCCGGCCTTCCTGCAGCTCATGGAGGAAGGCTATCCCCTCAAGATCACCTTCCCCAAAGAGGGGGTGGGCTTCGAGGCGCCGGCCATCTCCATCCTGAAGGGCGCCCCGCACCCCGAGCTCGCCAAGAAGCTGGTGGACTGGTCCATCTCCATCCCGGGACAGAACGCCTTGACCGACGCCAAGACCTTCTTCTTCCCGGTGCAGGCCAAGGCCAAGCTGGCCAAAGGGCTGCCGGCCTTCGGCGACATCCCGGCGATCAATTACGACGCCGTCTGGGCCGGCAACGAGAAGAAGCGGCTGGTGGATCGCTGGATCAACGAGGTCCTGCGGGCCCAGAAGTAAGTGGCGCCGGGAAGCCGCGTGTCTTTCCCCCGTCGCTTCGTCCAGACCGTCCGGGATCTCCGGCAGCTCAAGGGTGAGCCGCTCCTTGCCGCCGCGATTGCGGGCATCTTCGCCCTGCTTTGCCTGTTCATCCTGTACCCGCTGGTCCTGGTTCTCACCGTCAGCGTCTTCCCCGCCGGGGCGTTCTCCCTCAAGCTCTACCGCGAGTTTCTGGGAAGCTGGTTCATCCGGCAGGCCCTCTGGAACAGCCTCCTGATCGGTTGTCTCACCGCACTGGGAGGGACGGCGGTCGGGTTCCTGTTTGCCTTCACCCTCACCCGGACCGATATCCCGGGGAAGCGGATCCTCGCCCTGGCGGCTATCCTCCCCATCATCTCGCCGCCCTTCGTCAGCGCCCTTTCCATCATCCTGCTCTTCGGCAATAACGGTCTGATCACCCGGCAGCTTCTCGGTTTTCAGGATGTCGCCCTCTACGGATTCCGCGGCCTGCTGGTGGCCCAGATCTTCACCTT
>CAIXHJ010000340.1 GCA_903919165.1 uncultured Holophagaceae bacterium | reverse complement strand
CCTCTCCCAGAGGACCGCGGAGATCGGCGAGAAGCTCAGCATCCGCCGGTTCACCAAGTACATCATGGGCGAAGGTCTCGAGAAGCGGAGCGAGAACTTCGCCGCCGAAGTGGCCGCCGCCAAGTAGTCTTTTATCTGCTACAACAAGGGCGGCCTCTGGGCCGCCCTTGTCGTAGCTAGGATCAGACACTCCACCTCCGAGACATGGAGATTCCATGAAGTTCAAGCGCATCCTTCTCAAACTCTCCGGCGAAGCCCTCATGGGCGACCAGAAGTACGGCATCGACCCGGCCGTGGTCTCCATGATCGCCGACCAGGTGAAGGCGATCCGCGATATGGGCGTGGAAGTGGGTCTTGTCATCGGCGGCGGCAACATCTTCCGAGGCGTGGCAGGTGCCACCAAGGGCATGGACCGTACCACCGCCGACCACATGGGCATGCTGGCCACCATGATCAACGCCCTGGCCCTCCAGGACGCCCTGGAGCACAAGGGCGTGGTGACGCGCACGTTGTCGGGGCTGGAGATGCCCAAGGTGACGGAGACTTACATCCGCCGGCGCGCCACGCGCCACCTGGAGAAGGGCCGGGTGGTCATCTTTGGCGCGGGCACCGGCAACCCCTACTTCAGCACCGACACCGCCGCCGCGCTTCGCGCCAACGAGGTCAACGCCGAAGTGGTGATGAAAGCGACCAACGTGGATGGCATCTATACCGCCGACCCCAAGAAGGATCCCTTGGCCACCCGCTTCGACCGCATCAGCTTCCAGGAGGTGCTCGAAAAAGGGTTGAAGGTCATGGATGCCCCCGCCATCGCGCTCTGCATGGACAACAAGCTGCCCATCCTTGTCTTCAACATGAACAAGCCCGGTAATCTGCTGGCCGCGGTCATGGGCGAGCCCGTCGGGACGCTCGTCAGCTGAAGACTCAAAGACATGGACGTTCTCAGCAGCCTGCCCGAGGCCACGGTCATCCGGGACTTGAGCGACCTGGAGCCCTTCCTCCGGGACGAGTCCCATGTGCGCGGTGTCGCTCCCTTGGCGGTGGTGAGACCCCATGGACCGCAGGCGCTGCGCGAACTGGTTCGCCGGGCCAAAGCGGAGGGTTTCGGCCTGGTGCCCCGGGGTGCGGGAACGGGCAAGGCTGGGGGCTGCGTGCCCACCGAACGGACCGTCGTGGTGGATCTCTCCGCATGGCCCGGTGCGACCCGTGTATCGCCCCAGGACCTCTGTCTCAGCGCTCCAGCCAGTGCGCCCCTGCGTGAGGTGAAAGCCGCAGCTGAAGCCCACGGGCTCTTCTACCCGCCGGATCCGAACTCCTGGGAGAGTTGTGCCCTGGGCGGGACCCTGGCCACCAATGCCGGAGGTCCGAATGCCTGCAAGTACGGTATGACCCGCCATTGGGTGCTCTCGGTGGATGCCCTGCTGGAGGATGGGGAGATCCATACCTTCGGCATCAGCAGCGTGAAGGACAACTCAGGACCTGCCCTGGGCCAGCTGCTCATCGGCAGCGAGGGTATTTTCGGGTTCATTCTGGACGCCACCCTGCGGCTCACACCCCTGCCCCGCGAGTTCGCCACCCTGCTCCTGCCCGTGAAGTGCTGGGAGGATCTGCTGGATCTGCCCGGGCGCCTCATGGGCGAGGGGCTTCTGCCCAGCGCCTTCGAGTTCTTCGATCCCGCCGTGCTGGCGGAACTGCGCGCCCACGGCCCGGAGGAGGCCCGGCGCCTGCCCGGCGAGGCCCTGGCCATCCTCGAATTCGATGAACGGGGGTGCACCTCGGAATCCTTCCTGGAAGGGCTCATGGACCTGCTGGGGCCCTTGGCCGATCGCCTGGAGATCGCTTCGGACGAACGCCAGCGCCAGGGCATCTGGGCCGTGCGCCGCATGACCAGCGCTTTCCTGAAGGAACACCACCCTGGAAAGGTGAGCGAGGACATCGTGGTGCCCCGCAGCCGCCTTCGGGAGTTCTTCGAGGGCCTCGACCAGCTTCGCATCCCGGCCGTCACCTACGGCCACCTGGGTGATGGCAATCTGCATGTGAACCTGCTGGCCGCGGGGGAGACTGAGCCCGGCCTACTGGAGCGCCAGCTCATGGACCTCTTCCGACTGGCCCTGAGCCTCGGCGGTGCGCTCAGCGGCGAACACGGCATCGGCCTCGCCAAGCGGAATGCCTTCCTGGCCCTGAGCGATCCGGCCCAGATCCGCGCCCTGCGCGCCATCAAGCAGGCCCTGGATCCCTGCGGCATCTTCAATCCTGGCAAAGTCATCTGAACTTCAGGCCGCGATTCCAAGGGCGGATTCCAGGCAGAATCAAGTCTCTCAACCGGGAGTTCCCATGTCCGTAGTCCACCCCCTCCTTCTCGGCCACCGGGGCCTGTCCTCCAGGCACCTGGAGAACTCCATGGAGTCCTTCCGCGCGGCTCTGGCCGCGGGCATGGACGGCTTCGAACTGGACGTGCAGCCCACGCGGG
>CAIXHJ010000339.1 GCA_903919165.1 uncultured Holophagaceae bacterium | reverse complement strand
TCGAAGAACAGGTCGGGGGCGCCCCCATCCTCGGGGGTTTTCCAGGCGGGGATGTGCGCCCGTTTGACGAACTCAGCCTTCAACTGCTCCATGGTGTGCTGGACCGTGAACTGAACCTCGACCTGGACATCCATTTCGCCCTCCCTAGTCCTTGTCGGCCGGGATCAATGAAAACCCAAACCTGGACATCGGAGCCTTCCAGACGACCCGGAAGCGTGGAAAAATCAAGGATTCAGGGGGCGGACATGCCGACGGCATTGATCTCGGTGTATGACAAGACAGGACTCATCCCCCTGGCGGAAGGCCTGCTGGCCCAGGGTTGGCGGATCCTGGCCACGGGAGGAACCCTCCGTACCTTGCAGGAGGCGAAGCTCGAGGCCCTGGAGGTGGCCGGCTACACCGGTGCGCCGGAGTGCTTCGATGGCAGGGTGAAGACCCTCCACCCCCGCATCCATGGTGGCCTCCTCTACCGGCGCGACCTACCGGACCACGTCGCCGATGCCAAGGCCCAGGGCATCGATCCCATCGACCTGGTGGTGATCAACCTCTACCCCTTCGAGGCCACCATCGCCCGGGAAGGGGTCACCGCCGCAGAGGCCATCGAGCAGATCGACATCGGCGGCCCGAGCATGATCCGCAGCGCTTCGAAGAACCACGCTTCCGTCACGGTGCTCACGGATCCCGCCCAGTACGGGCCCTTCCTCGAAAAGCTCCAGGCCGGAATATGGAATCTGGAGGATCGCCAGCGCTGCGCCCTGGAGGCCTTCCGCAGGACCGCAGCCTACGATGCGGCCATTTCAGGATGGATGGAGCGCGAGCTGGCCTCCCGGAAGTCCGCGGACCTGCCCCACCACCTCTGCCTCAACCTGGTGCTGAAGCAGGGCCTGCGCTACGGAGAGAATCCGCACCAGGCGGCCGCCTTCTACGTGGAGCCCGGTCGGCAGCCCGAGGGCATGGCCTCCTGCCACCAGCACCAGGGTAAGGAACTGAGCTTTAACAACCTCCTCGACGCGGATGCCTCCGCCCGCCTGGTCTGGCAATTCCCGGCCCCGGCCTGCGTCATCGTGAAGCACAACAACCCCTGTGGCGTGGGCCAGGGCCCTCACGCCCTGGAAGCCTTCATGCGGGCCCAGGCTGGCGACCCGGTCAGTGCCTTTGGCGGCATCGTGGCATTCAACCGTCCCGTCGGGGCCGAGGTCGCCAAGATCATGGCCCAGAACTTCTGGGAGGTCATCCTGGCCCCGGCCTTCACCGGCGAAGCCCTGGAAGTGTTCGCAGCCAAGAAACAGCTCCGCATTCTGCAGACACCCGACCATTGGCCCCAGAGCGCCGAGGGCCTGGACTCCCGTTCCATCGGTGGTGGCTATCTGGTGCAGCGCGCCGACGATGCGTTCGCCCCCTTCGAGGACTGGGAGGTGAAGGCCAGCGGGCCCGGATCCAACCCCAGGGCCGAGGATCTCGTGCTGGCCCAGCGCGTGGCCAAGGCCGTGAAATCCAATGCCATCGTCCTGGTGAAGGACGGCGCCACCGTGGGCATCGGCGCTGGCCAGATGAGCCGGGTGGAGTCCGTCGAGATCGCGTGCCGGAAGGCCGGGGAGCGCGCTCGCGGCGCCGTTCTTGGCAGCG
>CAIXHJ010000338.1 GCA_903919165.1 uncultured Holophagaceae bacterium | reverse complement strand
TCGTGGCTGAGCACGGCGATGGATTCAACCTGTCTGGTGGAATTGAAAACGGGAGATCCATTCACTTGGAGCCAGCGTTTCCCTGTATCCAAATCGAATTCACCCTCGTAAGAAACGGATCGCCCAGACTTCACTTCACCGATGAAATCCATCGCGGACTCGAAACTTTTCTCGCCAATGACTTCCCTTAGGTGCCTGCCGACGATCTTGTTCATCGGGATTGTGAACAAATTCGCAAAAGCCTCGTTTACGAATTCGAAACGCAGCGTGTTGGCGTTGACGTGCGCGATGTGCCAGAGAATCCGGTTGGCGAGATTGAGGAACCTGTCGTTCCTTTCTTCCAGAAGTCCCTCGATTTTCTTTCGATCCGAGATGTCCACGACTGTGGCAACCACCTGGTGGGGGTCCTCCTCACCCGGAGTCTCTGATCCCAGCTCGGACAGCTCGTGTTGAATGGCTGGAATCAGTCTCGCCAGCCTGTGTTTACTGATGAATTCTTTGGCCCCCGCGCGCAGGGCTTCCCCCGCAGCCTCTTCGCCGGTTCGCCCCGAGACCATCATGCAAGTCAGGGTGGGAGCCAACTGTTTGGCCTCCTGAAGAACCTGGAGACCGCTCAGGGTCGGAAGCTCGAACTCCGTCAGCAAGAGATCCCAGGCATTCCCGGCCAGCGAGGCCCGGAGTGGCTCCAGCGTATCCATCCGGGTCAGCTCAAACGAAAGTCCTCCCGCCTGAAGGTGGGCAGACAGAAGCAGTCCATCCTCCTCGGAGTCATCGACCAGCAGGATTCGAATGGGTGATCGGCTTGCCATTGCACGCCCCTTCGGACGGGCACTTCAATAGATCAGGGAGGTATCTGATTGATCATGACTCGTTGGCGGCGCGGTTCACAGTGGTCTTATCGGCAGGCTTACCCTGTTGGCACATTATTGGTCCATTCACCCATGGCACGGTCATCTATTGAGATTGAAGCCATGTCGGATTCCAAGTCGGCTTTGCAATACAAGGGCGGGATGCGAACTGCGTCTAGCAGCGCCGCTCGCCGGTGTTGCTCCGGCGCGAAATTTGGCCGGGCTCCGTGTTTTTCTTCGTCACACTCGTACATGGATTCGAACCCCCGACCCAGCTCCGCATTCTCAGGAGCTTGTGTTATTCGTCTCGGAAATCCGCCGACTCAGCCCTGCCATCCGCCCTGGGCGAACCGAGCCAGTTTCTCGTCGCTGCCCCGCAGGGCCAAGGCCCGGGCGACGAAGCGGCCGATGGGATCGGCTTCGAGGTTCACCGAATCGCTCGGGCGCAGGCCGTTCAGCGCCGTGCGCGTGACGGTCTCGGAGATGAGGGCCACGGTGAACCAGTCGCTGCCGCAGTCCACCACGGTGAGAGAGATGCCATCCACGGCCACGGAGCCCTTGGGCGCCATCATGGGCGCAAGTGCCGCAGGCATGCTGAAGCGCCAGATGCCCTCGTCTACCCCACCTCGCCCCTGCGGACGCGACAGCAGTTGTCCGATGCCATCCACATGGCCCGACACCAGGTGGCCATCCAGGGGGTCACCCACTCGCAGGGCGGGCTCCAGATGCAGCGTCGAGCCCAGGGGCAGCCGCCCCAGGGTCGTCTTCTCCAGGGTCTCCTCGCTGAGGTCCGCCTCCCAGCTGCGGCCGTCCACGGCCACGCTGGTGAGGCAGGCGCCGTTCACGGCAATGCTGGCACCCGACTCGGCGCGGGCCAGGAGGTCCCCAGGCGCCGCGATGCGGAGTCGCGCCCCGCTGGGCCGGGAAGACCGGGACTCGAGCGTGCCAAGGTGTCTGATCAGGCCGGTGAACATGTGCGCGTGGACCCCAGCTCCATCATGACGCAGCTGGCGCTTCCAGGCAGTTCTTGGGGAGCATCGGGAGAAACCCCCTGCTGGCTGCGGTCTGCGAGCGTTAGTCTGGGGCCCATGAGGCTCTGGAACGACCGTCGCCTGCGCCTGTCCCTGACGGGGCTCGGGGCGCAGTACCTGCTGGCCCTGCTTGCGGTGGGCGCCTTTTCGGTCAATACGGGAAACAACCTGTTCTACCTTGTGTTCTCCCTGATGCTGGGGCTCTTCCTGGTCTCCGGCATCCTCAGCCGCCGGGCGCTGCAAAGGCTTCAGGTCCTGAGCCTGGAAGAAGGCAACCTCTTCGCCCGGGTCCGCGGCGGCATCCGGCTGTGCCTTCAGGACCCCGGACGGGGCCGCATCCGAGGCCTCGAACTGCATCTGGTGATGGACGACGGCATGGTGGAGCCCGCCTTCCTGGGGGCCGCCAGCCGCACGGGCGAAACGCTGGTGGTGCTGCAGACCAGGGCCGGGCACCGGGGTTGGAGCCGGTTCCGGAGCCTGGAGTTCCGTACCCGCTTCCCCTTCGGACTCATCGAGAAATCCCGGTTCGTCGAGCTGGATCACGCGGCCCTGGTGCTTCCCCACCCCCGCACCCCCCCGGCCCAGCCCGCGAGTTGGCGTGGCGAGGGCCAGCGCGCGCTGCCCCAGGAGGGCACCAGCAGTCCCGAGGGCGCGAGGCCCTTGAGACTGGGCGATGCACCAGGCCGAGTCCACTGGAAGCGCACGGCGCAACGAAGCCAGCCCTGGGTACGCACCTTCGACGAGGAGCGCCCCATGGGGCTGCATCTCCGCCTGGATCTCGCGGCCTGGGGTCCTGGGCGTTCCTTCGAGCGGGAGCTGGAGCGCCTGTCCGGCGCGGTGCTGCAGGCAAGGCTCCAGAAGCGCGACATCAGCCTGGAACTGCACGGAGTCGAAGGGATCCGCGAAGTGCATGGGCACACCGCCTGCTGGCGCGCCCTGGGCCTGGCCCAGGCCGCCGGAACAGCAGAAGGCCCCATGGCTCTATAGCTCAGTTATGCTGAAAGGCCCCGGAGGCACTGGTGTTCGACGATCCGCAATCCCCGGCCTGGACCCCCCTTCTGGAAGCGGCCTGGAAGGCCCGTGGCTATGCCCACGCACCCTATTCCCGGTTCCAGGTGGGTGCGGCCCTGCTGACGAAGGCTGGGACCGTGTTCGGCGGCTGCAACGTGGAGAACGCCGCCTATCCTGTCTGTCTCTGCGCCGAACGCGGGGCCCTGAGTGCCGCGGTGGCAGGGGGTCTCCGGCCCGGCGAACTGGTGGCCGCGGTGGTGGTCACCGACGTGGCGGAGCTGACGCCACCCTGCGGAGCCTGTCGCCAGGCCCTGATCGAGTTCGCGAAGGAACTTCCCGTGCTCCTGGCCAACCGTGTGGCCCGCCAGGTCCACCGGCTGGAAAATCTGCTCCCACACAGCTTCACGGGCGGACATTTTCGCTAGTTCATGGCGGCTCCGCCCGCCTACACTTTCCGAACTCCCAGACAGACCTACCGAGGCAGCTTCATGGCCATTGATCGCAGCAAAATCCAGAAGGAAGCCAACAGGCTGCTGACCCTAGGCAAGGTGGAACGGGCCATTGACGAGTTCCAGAAACTGGTCGACGACAATCCCAAGGACTACAGCACCCTGAACCAGGTCGGTGATCTCTCGGTCCAGATCGGCCGGGTGAGGGAGGGCGTCGAGATCCACAAGCGGCTCGGCAGCGCCTACGAGCGGGACGGGTTCCATGCCCGGGCCGCCGCCATCTTCCAGAAGGTGGTCCGCAACGCCCCGGAGGACATCGATGCGGCCCAGCGCCTGGCGGACCTCTACCGCCAGATGAATCGCCCCGTCGACTCGGTGCGGGTACACCTGCAGGTGGCCGAGCACTTCCAGAAGAAAGGGCTCATCAAGCGGGCGCTGGAAGAGTTCAACAAGGTCATCGACCTGGACCCCAAGAACCTGAAGATGAAGGTCAAGCTGGCGGACCTCTACAACAAGGAGGGGATGAAGGACCGCGCCGCGGGCATCTACCTCGAGGTGGCGGAATCCCTGGCCATGGAGCAGATGCACGACGAGGCCAATCAGATCCTTGAGCGCGCCAAGTCGATGATTTCCACGCCCCAGGTCTTTCTGACCCAGAGCCGCCTGGGTGTGATCCAGGGGGATTACGTCAGCGCCGCCCAACATCTGCGGGAAGGCCTCACCATCAATGCCCGCAATTCCGAGCTGCTCGAGGCACTGGCCGAGATCGAGCTGCGCGGCGGACACCCGGACCGTGCCCTGGAATCCCTGGCGGAGATCCCCCAGCTGCCTGAGAAGTCCCTGCCCCTTTGTGAGAAGGCCCTGCGGAATCTCGTCCATGCAGACCGCGTAGAGGAAGGCCTCCGGCTGTTTTCCCCTATCGCTCGGGAACTGGCTCGGCGTGGTTCTGGCGATGTCATTAGCCGCATTCTCCGGACGACCCTCCAGGGGACCGCCAGTATTGAGGGTTGGATCCTCCTCGCCGAAATCGCACATCAGAGCGGAAATCGGGCCGACCAGGTCCAAGCGCTCCAAAGCGCCTACGGCACGGCCTACCAGAACAATGATCAAGCCCGCATCAGCCAGCTCGGCCAACAGCTGCAGGGACTGGGGGTCGTACCGGGCGCAGCGGCACCCGTTTCTTTTGCCCCCTCGACTGGAGACGCGGCAGGTTTCACGGCCCAGGCCTTCCAGGAAATGTATCGCCGTGATGGCGAGGCGGAGGTGGATCCGATGCGGCGCCTGCGCATCGACCAATTCTCTCGGGAAGCCGAGGCTTTTCTGCGAGGAGGCAGTTCCGAGCGGGCCATTGAAACCTACAAGAAGGCCCTGGAACTGGATCCCACCGACTTAACCATCATCGAGGCCATCGTCTCCGTCCATCGCACCACGGGGCGTCTGACCCAGGTACAGATGCAGTACGTTCAGAGCGCTCAGACCCTCGCACAGATCGGGAGGAAGCACGAAGCCACGCACCTCCTGGACATGGCGGAGCAGCTCTTCCCGGGTTCCACCCGCATCCATCGCCGCACCTACGGCCTGCCTGAGCCGGGCGCTTTCCCGCCCATCGCGCCCAGGATGCCCATCGGATCGCCAACCCCCTTTGCGCCGACCCCTTTCGAAGCCACGCCAAGTGAGGTGGACCTGCCGATCGGTCTCGACCTTCCGGGTGTTGAAACTCTTCCACCCACTCAGATCCCGACCCCCCCCTCCGCCAAGTCCATTGCCCTGGGTGACGGCCTCCCCCTGCTGCCTGACCTGGTGCCCCTTCCGCCGGATCCCTTCGCGTTACCGGAACTACCCACAGAACCCACTGGGGCGCACCCAGAACCTTCTACTCTGAGCGCATCCGAACTGGGCTGGATGGATGCGACGCTTACGGATTTTCCCCCCGCGGAACTGCCCACCCCCACTTCAGCCCCCACAGCGCCGCTGCCGCCCATGCCCACCCACCAGCTGGAGCCGGAGGTCATCAAGGCTCTGTCCGCACTCCCTGAGGTGGAACCCGCGCCCGCCGGTTCGGTTCCAGCGCCTACGCCAACTGTTGGGCCCACTGTCGAGGAGCTCGCAAACCTGCTCGGTGACATCGACTTCCAGCTCGACTACGGCAGCCCAGAGGAGGCCAAGATCGAGATCGAGGCCGCCCTCAAGAAGTTCCCGGAGAATCCCGAACTGGAACTCCGGCTTGAGCGCGCGGGAACCGCCCTCCAGAAGCTGGGGCTCACCGCCAAGGCAGGTGCCCGCGACGAGAACGAATTCGCCAACTCCTTCTTCGACCTCACAGACGTCCTGGGCACAGCCCTCATGGGCACAGGGGAAGGCGAGGAGATGCACGATGCCACCCACATGGTGGAGAAGATCCAGAGCGTGGACGAGCTGTTCAGTGCCTTCCGCGAAGGCGTGGAAAAGCAGGTCAAAGGCGACGACTACGACACGCACTACAACCTGGGCATCGCCTACAAGGAGATGATTCTCATCGAGCCCGCCATCGAGGAGTTCAAGATCGCCATGGGCGATCCCGAGCGCACCCTGGAGTGCTGCTCCATGCTCAGCATCTGCGAGCAGGCCCGGGGTGATCTCGCCGCCGCCGTGGAATGGCTGCGCCAAGGCGTCCTGGCTCCGGGCTTCCCCCCCGAGGACAGCATCGGCCTGCGATACGACTTGGCCGACATCTACCTCCAACAGGGCCAAACAGGGTTGGCCGCCGAGGCGTTCAAGGCTGTCTACGAGTTGGATCCCGACTACCGCGACGTGGCGGCGCGATTGGCCTAGCAGATTGAAAAGCTGGGATAGTGCTTGTTTCGATCAGCCGACGACCCGGCTTCCGGTCGCTCCCCACGGCTGGAGGGCCTGAAGCGCGGGCTGGATGGGCTTGCCCGGGCGTTGGAGCTGGGTAAGTTCAAGGGCCCCGTCGGACGTGGTGAGCCAGGCGCCCTCCTTGCCCCACATCAGCTGGCCGGGTTCGCGGTAGCAGGCGCGGAGCGCTCCCACTCCACACACCTTGAGCACCTGGCCCTCCATCTGCAGTTCGGAACCGGGCCAGGGCCACAGGGCCCGCACTTGCCGGTGCAGGTCGGCCGCAGGGAGGCGCCAGTCGAGGTGGCCCATGTCCTTGCGGAGCTTCGGGGCATAGGTGGCCAGCTCGTGCTGCTGTTCCACGGGTTTGGCGCAGCCGCAAAGCAGCATGGGGAGCTGGTCCATGAGGAGTTCAGCGGCATCCACAGCCAGCTTGGCCAGCAGCCCCTCGGCGGTGGCCTCCAGTCCGATGGCCCGGTGGCTCTGGGCCAGCACAGGGCCCTCGTCGAGCCCCTCTGTGAGAAGCATGAGGCTGACGCCGGTCTCCTCGTCCCCGGCCAGCAAGGCGTGGCTCACGGGGGCAGCGCCACGCCAGCGGGGCAGCAGAGAGAAGTGGAGGTTCCAGACACCACTGGGGCAGGAATCGAGCACCCAGCGGGGCAGGATGTGGCCGTAGGCGACCACTACCGCCAGGTCGATCTTCAGGCTCTCCCACAATGCCCGGGTATCGGGGGATCTCCAGCTCTGCGGCTGGTGGATGACGAGGCCGCATGCCTGGGCCGCCGTTTTCACGGGAGGGGCCTCCAGGTGCCGACCGCGGCCCGCGGGCCGGTCCGGATTGCAGAAGACCGCCACGATCCCTTCCTCTGCAAGCGCCTTCAGGGCCGGGACGGCCACGCGGGGGGTGCCGAGGAAGGCGATCCGGGTCATCCGCGGGCCTGCTTCAGATACTTCTTCTGGAGGAACTGGCGCTTCACGGGCCCGAAGTACTCTACGAAGAGTCGCCCACGCAGGTGGTCGATCTCGTGGCAGAAGGCCCGGGCCTTCAGGTCCTCTCCGACCACCTCCTCCCAACCGCCTTCCTTCGTCCGGTTGCGGAGGGTCACCTTCTGGGGGCGCTCCAATTCTTCCCGGATGCCAGGGATGGACAGGCAGCCCTCGGGCCCCACCTGTGAGCCTTCCTCCTTCGTGATCTCGGGATTGATGAGGATGATCTTCTGCCCGGGATCCTCTCCGCAGGAACAATCAACCACCGCCAGGTTGAGGTTCACGCCGACCTGGGGCGCCGCAAGGCCGACGCCTTCTTCATGCAGGGATGTCTCGAACAGGTCCGCCACGAGCTGTTCCAGCTCGGGGGTCCATTCCCCGACATCCTCGCTGTTCTTCTTGAGGCGGGGATCCCCCCAGGTCAGCACGGGCAGAACGGCCATTCAACCTCTCCAGCATTCCAGTGTAAACGATGGCCGTTCCCTTGGTAATCTGGGGGGTCCGTCTGGAGCCCCGAATGCTGCGTTCTTTCCGCCAGGTCTTCAAATCCAACCGCACGCCCATGGCCGCGGTCATGATCATCGTCCTCCTGGGGCTGGTGGCCTACCTGGCGCCCACCGGTGGGGCGGTCTCCGCGGATACAGTGATCGCCCGGGTATATGGCCATGAGGTGCTGGCGCGCGAGCTGACCGAGCACGCGATGGAGCTGTACCAGCGTTACGGGAAGCAGGCCAGCCCCGAGGCCCTCAAACCCTTCATCCAGTCCCAGGCCCTGCGGGACCTCGTGAACCAGAAGCTCATGGAGGAGCTGGCCGAACGGCACCATGTGGTGGTGACCGATGAAGAGGTGGGCGCTCGCCTCCGGGCCTTTCTGCGCCAGTACCCCGTTCTGCTGGATGCCAATGGCAAACTGAAGTCCAACGCCGAGCTGAAACAGATATTCCAGGAGACCGGCTTCAACCCGGCGATGCAGGAGCGGGGGCTCCGTTCCGAACTGCTGCGGACCAAGCTGGTCCAACAGGCCGCCCTGCAGATTCCTGTGGACGAGGCCTGGATCACCCAGGAGAACCGCCTGCGCAACGAGAAGGTGGCCTTTCAGCAGGCCACCCTGGCGGTGGACCCCAGTCCGGTCGCCGATCCCGGAGACGCCACACTCGAAGCTTTCTACAAGGCCGGAGGCGACCGGTTCCTGCAGTCGACCCGGCGAGTCATTCAATTCGTGACCGTGGATCGGGCCTCCCTCGGCAAGGACATCCAGGTGGACGAGGCGGCCGTCAAGGCCGCTTTCGAGGCCCGCAAGGGGGATACCACCGAATTCAAGGCCAGGCACATCCTGTTCAAGGCCGAGGGCGACGCCCAGCTCCAGGAGGCCACGGCCAAGGCCCAGCTGCTTCGCGAGCGTCTCGCAAAGGGTCAGGACTTCGCCAAGGCCGCCGAGGTGCTCAGCGAAGACCCCAGCGCCAAAGGCAACGGCGGCGACCTGGGCTGGTTCAACGCTTCCAAGATGGTCAAGCCCTTCTCGGATGCCGCCGCGACTCTGAAGCCGGGCGAAATCAGTCAGCCCGTACGCACCCAATTCGGCGTCCACCTCATCAAGCTGGAGGGGCGTCGCGAGAAGAAGTTCGAGGACGTGAAGGCCGATCTGGCCCGGGAGATCTCCGACAGCCGGTTCAATACCCGGGCCCAGGAGCGCCTCGAACAGATCCGGAAGCGCGCCAATGGCGGCGATCTCGCGGCCGCCGCCAAGAGCCTCGGCAGTTCAGCCCAGCTCAGCCAGCCCTTCAGTAATGAGCCTGCCGCCCAGACCCCGGGCCTGCCAGAACTACCCCAGATCCTCGGCGAAGTCTTCCACCTCAAAGTGGGCGACGTGTCGAAGCCCCTGCCGTTCCCCGACCACCATCTGCTATTCCGTGTGCAGGAGGAACTGCCTGAGGCCGTGCCGCCCTTCAAGGAGGTCCGCGCCAAAGTGCTCGCCGCCTATCGGCTGGAGGAGTCCCGCAAGCTCGCCGTGGCCAAGGCCCAGCAGGCGCTGAAGACCGGCGGCCTGCAGGCGGTGGGCCCCATCACTGATCAGGCTGCGGCGCCACTCAGCGGCCTGCGCGACCTCGTCGCCCACCCGGGCATCCGGAAGGCTCTACTGGATAGCCCCGTGGGTCAGACAACGCCCGTGCTATGGACCCAGGATGGTAGGCTCTGGGCCGCCCGCATCACCTCGCGCGAACCCGCACCCGCCCTTACCTTCGAGACTCGCCGGAGCCTCATCCAGGACCTGCAGACCACCGAGGCACAGAAACTGCTCTCTGCGGAGTTGCAATCCCTGGACCAGCAGGGACGCCTGCGCCCCGGTTTCAGCAGCCTGTGGGGCCACTTCGGAGGCATCTACATCAACGCCAGCGCCGCACAGGTATCGGTGGAAGAGTAGGGATCGGTTGTCAGCTACCAGCTTTCGGCTATCGGCTACCAGCCTCAGTCGCTGACGGCTGATGGCTGATGACTGATGGCTGTGAGCTAGGTCCTGACAGCCAATCGAGGCACTGCCTCCAAAAGGGCCTGCAGACGCGGATGGGGCGGATTGGAGAGCAGCTGTCCGACCGGGCCCTGGCAGAGGCTTTGGCCTTCATGTACCACGAGCATCTGATCGCAGAGGATCCGCACCGAGGGCAGGTCGTGGCTCACGAGCAGCAGGGCCGTGCCCTCGGCTTTCAGAGACAGGAGCAGAGACAGGAGGTGCCCGCCGAGGGTGGGATCCAGGGCCGAGAAGGGCTCGTCCAGAACCAGCAGGGCCGGCCCTAGCATGAGTGCCCGCCCCAGGCACAGCCGCTGGGCCAGTCCACCGGACCAGGCCTCGGGACACTGGTCCAGTGAGACCTCGGGGAACTTCACCCGCGCCGCCATGCGCGCCGCGGCGGTCCGGCGCGCATGTGCGTTTCCACGCCGCCAGACCTCCAGGGGCTCCTGCAGGATTTCCCAGCCGGTCCGGTGGGGCGGCAGGCTGGCCAGGGCATCCTGGAAGACGGCCTGCATGCGGGGACGGCGGCCCCGCCGTTGCCGTTCGGGCAGAGGGGACCAGGGCGCTCCTTCCAAGATGATGCGGCCCTCCGTTGGTTCCAGCAGACCCAGTACCAGATTCAGCAGGGTGGTCTTGCCAGCTCCGCTCTCGCCGATCACGCCCCAGGCTTCGCCTGGGGCAATGGAAAAAGACACATGTTTCAAGGCCCAATGCCCCTCTCGCTGAAGGCCCAGGCCTTTCACGGATAGAAGATTCACAAGTACCGAGTCCAATGGGCGAGCCCGATGGTGATCGCACGATCTACCCAATCGAGGAATCGATGCTCCTGGGCCCTTGGATCTTCATCCGGCGAGAGCAACAAGTGTGGCATCGATGGAATATCCATGACTGTTTCTGGGGGTTCCTGTCCTGTGAGTTCAGGGGTCATGGGATCGCGGTGATTCAGAAAGAGCGCTGTGGCACAGGTTCCGG
Source organism: uncultured Holophagaceae bacterium (assembly GCA_903919165.1). Lineage (GTDB taxonomy): Bacteria > Acidobacteriota > Holophagae > Holophagales > Holophagaceae > Geothrix. The sequence continues at coordinate 170 of CAIXHJ010000338.1, read as the reverse complement.
GAGAAGGATTACCCACAAAGTGCAAGGTGATGACCAGATCCGTCGTGCCTCCGTTTTTAATGCGGAGCTTTACCCATGTCCTTGGCTCGTGGAAGTCGGCCCAGTACCCGTGTTTCTTAGCCACACGAAGGATCTGGCTTGCAAACCAGTGTTTCGACTCTTGCGGAGCG
>CAIXHJ010000337.1 GCA_903919165.1 uncultured Holophagaceae bacterium | reverse complement strand
GGACCTGTCCTGTCGTTTCGTATGGGGGAGGCACCTTGCCATGGGATTACTGGCGCCGTGGATCTTCCACAAGGGGGCAGAATTGCCACCGGCCCAGGCTGTTGAAAACTTCCTAAAGACCTTCCCAACACCTGGGAAGAAACCCTCCGGGTGCCTGTTCCCGAAGTCTCGGCAAGAATTTTCTGAAAACTCGTTCAATCGGGGTGCATGGCGCATGCAGAACCACCGTCTGGATCAGGCGACCCGTCGAGATCCCGCCTGCGCAAGTGCCTGGATCCTGCTCAGGAATCTCCTTGCCGGTGGATGCTTGACCGTCCGGAAGGTGTCCGTCAAGAGCAGGCTGAAACAGAAGCCTGTCTTCAGCGGGGACTTGCCTTGGCGCCGTACCATCCGCGCGGGACCTTCCTACTGTCCTTGCTAAAGGGCGACAGCGGAAATCAGCAGGAGGCCCTTGACCTTCTGCCGAGGGCCCGGCGGAAGCAATCGCACAACCCTTCTCTGCTGACCGGCATCGCCTATGCCGCCCGTGGCCTGGGATTGCTGCCCATGGCGCGCGGGGCCATGGACTTCCGGGACAACCTGGCTTTCGCTCGACTGCAGCCTCAGTCGGCCGAACTCACCTGCCTCTACACGGGTGAGGTCCAGTGTTTCGCGGCCAGCTTCCAGGAACAGCCCGGGCACCTACGGAGTGCCTCGGGCGTGCTTCTTTTCTATCGGGGCTACCACGCCCTGGCCCATGGAAATTCCAGGCAGTCGCGGCCTTGCCCCACGGCTATGCGAACATCGTGCGGTTGGGTGGCATCTACGATCTGATCCTCAGCGGCCAGAAGGACCAGGCCTGGAAGTAGCTTCGGAAATACGATCAAGAGCGCACCGGCATGCGGAAACCAGACGGGAATTCACCATCCGCCTGGCGGAGGCCTACGCCCTGCTGGGGGACCGGGCCAGCTCCATGGAGTGGCCAACCGGGCCTTCGCCCGCGCGGGTTCGGATGCACCGCCTGGTACGAGCGTAGCCCTATGCTGGAGACCCTGTGCGGCCTGCCGAAATGGAAGACCCTCCTCCAGCACCTGGGGAAAGACAGGCGACCATGGAGGACCGGTTCCCCATCGGCCTGCTGGAGGGCAACTGACCTCCGGGAAACCACCTCTTCGGGTGCATGTGCATGGCCGGTAGACTGGGACTTCGCCCGAACGGGGGACCCATGCCGACAGTCACCACGCCCGAAACAGCCAGCCCCACATCCGAAGGCTACATGCCTCGGTACAAGGTCCGTTTCGTCACCGCAGCCAGCCTGTTCGACGGCCACGATGCGAGCATCAACATCATGCGGCGCATCCTCCAGGCCACCGGCTGCGAGGTCATCCACCTGGGCCACAATCGCGCCGTTCAGGACATCGTCGAGACCGCCATCCAGGAGGATGCTCAGGGGATTGCCGTTTCCAGCTACCAGGGGGGCCACCTCGAGTATTTCAAGTACATGGTGGACCTGCTGCGGGAGCGTGGCGCGGGGCACATCCAGGTTTTTGGGGGCGGGGGCGGCGTCATCTCGCCCGATGAGATCCGGGAACTCGAAGGCTATGGCGTGGCCCGTCTTTACAGTCCCGAAGACGGCCGCCACATGGGCCTCCAGGGAATGATCGACGATATGGTGCGCCGCTGTGACATCGACCCACGCACTACGCCCGAATTCCACCGCCTGGCGAGGTGCATCACCAAGATCGAACTTGGAGATACAAGCCGACCGCTGACCGCTGACAGCCGACAGCCGATTCCCGTTCTCGGCATCACTGGCACCGGCGGGGCGGGCAAGTCCTCGCTGATCGACGAACTGCTGAGGCGCTTCCTGGTGGATTTCCCAGACAAGCGCGTGGCTGTGCTGAGCGTAGACCCCACCAAGCGCAAGACCGGCGGGGCCCTGCTGGGCGATCGCATCCGCATGAATTCGCTCTACCACCCTGAATTGCGGGACCGGGTCTTCATGCGCAGCCTCGCCACCCGCAACGCCGCCCACCGGGCAACCAGCGAGGCCCTGGTGGCCAGCATCGCCGCCACCAAGGCCGAGGGGTTTGACCTGGTGATCGTCGAGACCGCGGGCATCGGCCAGAGTGACAGCCAGATCGCGGACATGGTGGACCTGTCCATGTACGTGATGACGCCGGAATATGGCGCCGCCAGCCAGCTCGAGAAGATCGACATGCTGGATTTCGCCGACATCGTCGTGTTGAACAAGGCCGACAAGCGGGGCGCCGAGGATGCCCTCCGTGATGTTCGCAAGCAGGTCCAGCGGGCCCACAAGCGATTCTCGGAACCCCTCGAAGAAATGCCCGTCTATGCCACCTGCGCCAGCCAGTTCAACGACCCGGCTACCAACTGGCTCTTCGTGAATCTGGTGAAGGCCATCGCCATCAAGACCGGGCTGAATTGGACGCCCAAGCTGGAAGCCGAGGCTGGGAACCCCAGGCGCGCCGCCATTATCCCCCCCGAGCGGGTGCGTTACCTGGCCGAGATCGCCGACACGGTGCAGGGCTACAAGGCCTGGGCGCGCCGACAGGCGGAGACAGCGGAGTTGGCCCATGCGCTCTGGTCGAGCCTCCGGGCCCTGGGAGACAAGGTGCCGGCGGCTGGAGCTTTCTACAACGCCATCCACCTCATAGAGCCAGGCGAGGGCGATCAGGGCACAGCTATCCTGATCCTTCGCCAGCGCTACCAGGAGCACCTGGGTGAGCTCCACACCGAGAGCCGCCGCCTCCTCCACGACTGGAGCGAATTGAAGCGCAGCTACACCGATCTCGAGAACCTTTATGTAGTGCGGGGCCGGGAGATCCACACAAAGAACTACACCCTGTCCCTCAGTGGTTCCAGGATCCCGAAGGTAGCCTTCCCGCCCTTTTCGGGCTGGGGCGAGCTGCTGCAATGGCAGTTGCTGGAGAATCTTCCGGGTCGCTTCCCCTTCACCGCTGGCGTCTTCGAGTACAAGCGCGTGGGCGAGGATCCCACGCGCATGTTCGCGGGCGAGGGGACGCCGGAGCGGACGAACAAACGGTTCCACTATGTGAGCCAGGGCCAGCCCGCCGTGCGCCTGAGCACGGCCTTCGACAGCGTGACGCTCTACGGCGAAGATCCGCATGTGCGCCCCGACATCTACGGCAAGGTGGGCAACAGCGGCGTCTCGGTGTGCACCGTGGACGACGCGAAGAAGCTCTATTCCGGCTTCGACCTGCTCTGTCCCACCACCAGCGTCAGCATGACCATCAATGGTCCCGCACCCACCATGCTGGCCTTCTTCCTCAACGCCGCCATCGACCAGCGGGCCGAGCAGTGGCTCAAAGAGAGCGGCCAGATGGAAGCTGCTCAGGCGAAGATCGATGCGATGTACTTGGCCAAGGGCCTGGCACGTCCCCGCTACGCCGGCACCCTGCCCGAGGGGAACAGCGGATTCGGCCTCGCCCTGCTGGGCGTGACCTCGGATGAGCTCCTGCCGCCGGAGGTCTACGCGAGGTTGCGCACCGAGGCGCTGCAGACCGTCCGCGGCACAGTGCAAGCCGATATCCTCAAGGAGGACCAGGCCCAGAACACCTGCATCTTCAGCACGGAGTTCAGCCTCAAGGTCATGGGCGATATCCAGCAGACCTTCATCGAGGAGAAAGTCCGCAACTTCTACTCGGTGAGCATCAGCGGCTACCACATCGCCGAGGCCGGCGCGAACCCCATCAGCCAGCTCGCCTTCACCTTGGCCAACGGATTCACGTTTGTCGAGTACTACCTGTCCCGCGGCATGCACATCGACGATTTCGCGCCGAACCTCTCGTTCTTTTTCAGCAATGGGCTGGACCCCGAGTACAGTGTCATCGGCCGCGTGGCCCGCCGCATCTGGGCCCTGGCCATGAAGGAGAAATATGGCGCCAATGACCGCAGCCAGAAGCTGAAGTACCACATCCAGACGAGCGGCCGTTCACTCCATGCCCAGGAAATCGATTTCAATGACATCCGTACCACCCTGCAGGCCTTGTCCGCCATCTACGACAATTGCAACAGCCTGCACACCAACGCCTACGACGAGGCCATCACCACGCCCACCGAGGCCAGCGTCCGCCGCGCCATCGCCGTGCAGCTGATCATCAACCGCGAACTGGGTCAGGCGAAGAACGAGAATCCTCTTCAGGGTTCCTTCCTCATCGAGCAGTTGACCGAGCTGGTGGAGGAGGCCGTGCTGATGGAATTCCGCCGCATCGCCGATCGCGGTGGCGTGCTGGGGGCCATGGAGACCATGTACCAGCGCGGCAAGATCCAGGAAGAATCCATGCATTACGAGCACCTGAAGCACAGCGGTGAGCTGCCCATTGTGGGCGTGAACACCTTCCTGAATCCCCAGCCCGCGGGCCTGGGGCCACCCGAGCTCATCCGCAGCACCGAGGCCGAGAAGCGGCAGCAGATCCTGAACCTCGAGGCCTTCCTCGCCCGCAACGCCGACCGGGCACCCGCAGCCCTCACCCGCTTGAAGGGGGTGGCGCGCACCGGCGAAAACATCTTCGAGGAACTGCTCGAAGCCGCCAAGGTGTGCAGCCTCGGCCAGATCAGCCAGGCGCTCTACGAGGTCGGCGGGCAGTACAGACGAAACATGTGAGCGACTGGCGGATGGCGAAGCAGGCTGCGAGTCAGCTTGCGAAGCCAGGATCTGGCGAGGAGCTCATGCCACGAGGCCGCCGAGTACCGGCGAGAAGGCGCTGTTACATGCAGGCTCGCCCCGAAGGCCGTATCATGAAGGCTAGGTGCTGCGTCTTGTCCTGATTCTCCCCTTTACTGCCCTGGCCCTGGCCGCTGGGACGCCGAAGGCTGCGAAGGATCCCATGAGACCCGGGGTCACCTACCTCTATACTTACTACGACAAGCAAGGCCGCTTAATCATCAACAACCTGCCGCCGAGCTACGTGAAGGGGCAGGGATTGGTGCTCAAGCACGTGGGTGTGGGCAAGGTGCGTCTCGCGGTGACGCCTGCGGAGATGGCCAAGGCCCTCAGAAGCCCCGAGCTGATTGCCATGGTGGATGAGATCGCCCTGGCCGAAGGGGTGGACATGCATCTGGCCCGGGCCATCATCCAGGCGGAGAG
>CAIXHJ010000336.1 GCA_903919165.1 uncultured Holophagaceae bacterium | reverse complement strand
TTCTCCGTCCATCAGGTCGTGGCGCTGGATGCTTTCGAATACTTCCTGCCCGACGTCAACGCCAAATCCCCACTGACGACACTTACAAATCCCCATCCGAGCCAGGGGCCGCTGCGTAGCAGCCGGCCTACCAAATTTCATGAGCCCGCCGGGCTTTCAGTCCGATTGGGCGGTCAACGACACTTACAATTCCCCATCAGCATGGCCGCTGCGTAGCAGCCGCTATGTCCGCAGTTTTCCTTCTGTCGCCAGGGATGTGCTTGGCGTAAACCGCTCTGGCGACAATTAGAAAGGGACACCGCTGCTGCTGCGCCTTTGGCGCCGGCCCCTGTGGGAAACGCGCCAGCGTTTTCCAGCCGGCAGGCCGAGGGAGGCGGACTTCCTGTGGGAAGGGGGGAGGGACCCGTGGAAAACCGCGCCCTTTGCGGTTTTCCATGGGTGGGGCCCCGCTTTCCATGGGAAGTCCGCGCCCGAGCAGGGGCCGGCGCCGGGGGGGTCTGGGGGGGGTCAGGCGGTTGCGGATTCCGTGGCTTGGGGCATCCGCGCCTTGGCGGCTTCCGCCCGGAAACTGGCGCCGTTGAGTTCCAGGATCACGCAGTGGTGGATGATCCGATCGATCGCCGCCGCCGTGGTCATGGGGTCTTTGAAAATCCGGTCCCATTGGGAGAACACCAGATTCGACGTGATGATGACGGTGCGGCGCTCATAGCGCTCCGCCAGCAGGGTGAACAGGACCTCAGTTTCTTCGCGGGTTTGCTGGACATATCCGATGTCGTCAATGATGAGGGCGTCAAAGGCATCCAGCCGACGCATTTCCCGCTCCAACCCCAGGCTCTGCTTGGCTGCCAGCAGCCGCTGCACCAGGGCATAGGCTGGGGTGAAATGGACGGTGTAGCCCCTCTGGATCAGTTCGGCGCCCAGGGCGCAGACCAGGTGGGTCTTGCCGCGCCCAGGGAGGCCGAACGCCAGCAGGTTCTCCCCCCGCTCGACAAAGCTTCCTTCCACCAGGGTCGGGATCTGGCGGCGTACCTTCACCGGCAGGAGGTCCTTGTTCAGCGTCGCCAGCGTCTTTCCCGCTGGGAGCTTGGCGGCCTTGATGACGCGCTCCAGGCGCCTCTGTCGGCGCTGTTCCACCTCCAGTTCGATCAGGTGGTGCAGGAACCGTTCGAACCCCCAGCCCTCCTTCTCGGCCCGGAATGAGGCTTCCTCATGGGCCGCCGCCACCCCGGCCAGGTTCAGTTCCCGCAGCATCTCGCTCAGTTTGCGTCGCGCTTCCTTGCTCATATAGCCTCCGACAATAGGTCCGGCAACAGCGCATCGAAGGCGCCCAGGTCCACTTCCAGCGGCTTCAGGTCCGGGACCTCGGTAGGCTGCGCCAGCCCCATCAGATCCTTCACCCGGGTCACCTCCGGCAGGAGGCCCGCCTCCATCAGCAGCACCATGGCCGCTTCGACGTCACATTCCATTTCCTCGGCGGCCAGGTTGAGGTTGCGCAGGTAGGCCACCTCGCCCTTGCGCTCGCCCAGCCCCTCTTGCAAGGCTGCCAGGGCCTGATGCCACACCGGCCCCGGGAGCATGGCTTCCCGGTGCCGGTAGTGGGCGAAGGCGCCCGGCTTCTTGAGCATCGACTTGACCACGTGGCGGTAGTCAATCCGGGTCCGGTACTCACCCAGGATCCGCGGCAGCACCAGCATTCGCCGGTCGGCGTACCAGACCTCCATGGACATCTCGTAGAGCCGCACTCGCACCCATTCCTCCGCGAGCCGTGGCGGGACCGAGTAGGTGTTCCGCTTCACCAGCAGGGTGCTTTCCTCGGATACCTTGATCCGCCACTCGTCGAACTCCGCGAACGTCTCAACCCGCAGGGGCCGCATGGCGGCCAGTTCCTCCTCGACCCGCTTGCGCCGGGCGTTGGCCAGCCGGCACACACCCTGGGCCCAGGTTTCCCACGCTTCCACCGACGGGAAGTCGCGGTGGCCGCGCAGCAGCAGATGCTGGTGTAGCCGGGTCTTGAGGGCGTTGTTCGAGGCTTCCACGTCCCCGTTCTGCTCCGACTTCCTGACCCCGATGGTCCGCACCTGGATGTCGTAGTGGCCGACCATCATGTCCCAGTAGTCGTTGTTGAAGGCCCGGGGCCGGCGGCCGTTGGTGCGATGGGCGCCGGCGATTGCTTCCCCTGTTGCCGTGACCTCGACTTCCGCCTTGGCGCTGATCTTGTGGGTGGCCGAGGTGGAGTTGTCGGTCTGGCTGAACCGCGGGATCCGGCCCAGTTGGGCCAGCGCCGCCGGAATTCCCCGCCGCAGGGCCAGCATGGATTCCGACTGGCACACGGTCACCCAGCCCCAGTTGGAGTACGGCAGCACCACATGGCAGAGCAGGTGGTCGAAGGCCTCGCCCTGGATCGTCACGCCCAGCTCCGTGGCCGACGTGAAGTCCGTCTGCATGGCCTCGCCCGGCACATGCTCCTGGGGGAAGAAAATCTCCTTGTCGGGGCCGTGCTGGATCTGCCAGGTCTTGACCCGACGCTGGAAAGTCCGCAATTGGCTGTCCTGGTATACCCCTGGCCGCTTGCTTTGCAACTCCTCGAACAGGCCCTTGGCCTGCAACTCGGGAGCCGCCGCCAGCCTCTCGGCAAGCTCGGGCCAGTCCTCCGCGAAAGGATCCGCATGGGTCTTCCAGTGCCGCTCGATCGGCATTTGGGAAGGGAACTTCTTGACCCGGATATAGTTGCGAGCCGTCTTTCGGTCGATGTTGGCCTTCATCGCCGCCCGGCCGATCTGCCCGTGCTTGGCCATCTCCTCGTTCAATCGCCTCACCTGCTTGTCTGTGACCCGGCCCACGGCAACGCCCTCCCCACGGCCAAAGGCCATGAGTTACCGTGCCGACTCTGGAGCCCCCTTAGCTACCCCGAACCGGGTAAGTCGATGGGGAAGTGTAACTGTCCGCGATGGGGACTACACAGTGTCGCCGGGCACTGGGTCAAATGTGCCATGAAGGAGATGGGCGTTCTCAAAATCATTGGGAAGCGGTTTCCTGGTTCCAGAAGGCAGCGGATCGCAGGGCGCTTTCTTCCGCCCACGGTGCCCTTGCCAGCAGGGTCGATCCGAAACCCGCTATAAAGCCTGGTTCCTCCTGGAACACAACCCGCGGTAATTCACGG
>CAIXHJ010000335.1 GCA_903919165.1 uncultured Holophagaceae bacterium | reverse complement strand
GTAATGTGGGTTCCGGAAAGTGGCGTGCCTGCCCCAGCCTCCGGCCTGAACATGATCCTGGCGCCCAAGGCAGTGGCCTCAAGAATCTCCCTGGAGGATCGCGCCTTCGATGCCTCCGGATCGATCCTGGTGCCCCACGCCAGCCTGGAGGCCATGCTGGCCCAGGCCAGCGGCCAGCACCCTGCGGGCGAGGCGGTCACGTTGTTCCAGCGCCTGGCCAGCATGGCGGGAACCCTGCTCCGGGCAGCGGGCCTGGCGGAACTTCTCGATTCGGTGATGGGTCTGGTGACGGCCCAGATTCCCTGCCAGCGCGGCTTCATCTTGCTGGCCGACCCGGCTGGAGAACTGGTGCCTGAGCTGATCTGGGAGGAGCAGCCGGGTTTGCACACCAACCCCATCAGCCGCACCATCGCCCGCACCGCCATGGACAACCGCGTGGCCATCCTCACCACGGACGCCCGCATGGACCCGCGCTTCAGCGCCGGGGAGAGCATCAAGATCCACGGCATCACCTCAGCCCTTTGCGCGCCGCTCATTGTGGAAGAGAAGGCCTTCGGTGTGATCTACCTGGAGACCAGCCTCAACATGGGCGGTTTCAAGCGGGAGGACGAGTACCTGCTGAGCGCCATGGCGAACTTCGCCGCCGTGGGCATCCAGCGCGAACGCGAGGCCAAGTTCCGGCAGCGCCTCGAGCGGTACCACAGCCCCCAGGTGGTGGACCAGATCCTGAAGTCCAGCCAGAGCAAGGAGGCCCCAGCGCTACAGGCCCAGCGCTGCCAGATCAGCGTGCTCTTCGCCGACATCTCCGGCTTCACGCGCATAAGCGAGGGCATGGAACCTCTGGTTCTGGCTGGCATCCTGAATCGCACCTTCGAGGTCATGACCGACCAGATCTTCAGCTGCGGCGGCACCCTCGACAAGTACATCGGCGATGCCATCATGGCCTTCTTCGGGGCGCCCAATCCCGATCCCGACCATGCGCGGCACGCCGTGGAGGCGGCTGTGGCCATGCAGGAGGCCCTGTACGCCCTGAATGCGGCGCGGCCGGTGGGCTACCCCGAGTTGCGGATGCGCATCGGCATCAACAGTGGCGAGGCCTTCGCTGGTGACATCGGCTGCGTGAAGCGCATGGACTATACCGTGATGGGCAGTACTGTGAACTTGGCCTCGCGCCTGGAAAGCTCCGTGGCGCGGCCGGGCCAGATCGTAGTGGGACCGGGCACCGCGGAACTCATTGGTCAGGAGAACCTGAGGCAACTTGGCGCCTTCTCCCTCAAGAACATCGAGCAGGAGGTGAGGCCCTTCGAAGTTCTCTGGACCCACGATACGCCTACTGCGGTCCATGGGCCGAAGTAGTTACCGGGTCTGGATCAGTTCCTCTGACCCCCAGGCCAGGTTCCGAAGGCAAGGATGCAGAGGACGATGATCATGCCGATGCCGGGGATAAGGCACAGAAGCGCCATCGCGCCGTTGTATCCAGCCTTGGTGAAGATCCGCCAGAAACAAAAAATCGGGAAGATCACCATCGCCAGAAGGACGATGAACCACACCATGCATCCGGCGGCCGCGAGACCGGCCAGCGCAGCATCATTGGCATGGGGCTGCTGGAGCCCGAGTATAGAAAGGGTGGCCATCATTGGCATGAATCACCTCCAAGCAGGGTTGAGGAGATTCTAGGCGATCAGCCTTCATCCTCCACAACATCTTTGACGAAATCCTTCCATAGCATCGAGGGCTGGATGCCAGAATTGCGCTGGTACTTGCCGGACTCGTAGCTTTCGTAGTCGCCACTGACGGTGTGGTAGAAAATCTGGCAGATGGCCACGCCAGGGTAGATGCGCACGGGCTGGATGCAGCTGATCTCCAGCGTCCAGTAGCCGCAGAAGCC
>CAIXHJ010000334.1 GCA_903919165.1 uncultured Holophagaceae bacterium | reverse complement strand
CGATGCCGATGGTTACGGTCTTTCCGCCCGGCGTCCCGAAGACCTCCGGTTTCCTCGCCATCGGCACGAGCGAGCCGAGGGCCAGCGTCAGCCCGATGCTGATCGCGAACGCCAGGCTCATGCCGAGTATGGAGATGGACCGGCCGAACAGCACCGCGCCCATCCCCCAGCCCACGCCGAAGAGGAACACCATCGCCAGCGTCGCCACACCGGCCTTGGAGTAGACCGACGCCATGTCCGGCACGGTGACCCAGGCGATGACCCACGGCGTGATGATCAGCGCCGCCACCGCCCAAACCAGCCAGGTGGTCTCCCACGCCCACTTGGAGGTCTTCTTCATGGGCAGGCTGAAACTGCCCATCAGTATGCCGCCGACCACGGCCAGCACGAATCCCAGGGTTGCATTCATCGCGGCTCTCCATAACGCGGACGGGACGGGAAGGGACTTTACGCCGATGGGCGACAATCTTACTATCTTGAATTGACTGGTTCCAATCCAAAGAGCCGCGGGCTTTAGCCCTTAGCCTTACCCATAAGTTGTAGAAGACTCATGGCATTTGCCGACGTATTCTATCATTGTTCGCGCGAACAGAGACATCAGGCGAGTTGGAACTGGAGGTTCACTCATGACACAGACTCTGTGCGCGCCGATCCCACGTTGGGCGGCCCAGAACTTCGGGGCAATCGCTTTCGGCGATCGCCGTCTTTCAAAAGAGTCATTAGTATAGCCGCGGATATGGCGGCCGCCCCGAATCAATCCCTGCCCACCCAATGCGCGGATTGGCCTGACTTGAAGGCCGCTTACCGCTTCCTGAACCATCCGGACGTGACCCCCGAACTGATTCAAAGCACTCATCGGCAGCAGGCACGTCAGTTGTGCCAGAAGCACAAGCTGATTCTGGCAATCGAGGACTGCACCGAGCTGGACTTTACCAGCCACCCTGCCACCGAGGGGTTGGGGCCGATCGGCGATGGTCACGGCCGGGGGATGCTCCAGCATTCGACCTTGGCGGCGACTCCCGACGGGCATGTGCTGGGGGTTTTGCATCAGATCTTCCGCAATCGGGTGCCCGCGAAGGAAGGCGAAACGCGCCGGGAAAGGCGTGAACGTCCCAAGGAGTCGGACTTCTGGCACGAATCGGTGGAGGCCGTTGGGGCGTTGGGGCCGGAAACACGGCTGGTCCATGTGGCGGATCGTGGCGGTGACGATTTCTCGATGATGGTGGCGTGTGGGCATCATGAGGTGGGTTTCCTGGTCCGGGCCCAGCACGATCGCTGCATCAACGACGGCACGAATAAACTGTGGTCATACATGGAGGCCCAGGCGATTGCTGGGTATCGCGATGTTCCGGTGCCCGCCCGTGATGGGCAACCGGCGCGGGTGGCGAGCCTGGCGGTTCGCTTCAGCCGGGTCCGGCTGGATCCGCCGAAAGGGGATCCCCGCTTCCAGGAGCCGCTGGAAGTGTGGGTGGTCTCTGTGATAGAAGAGAATCCGCCCAAGAACATCGAGGCGATTGAATGGATGTTGCTGACTTCGGAGGCGATCTCCAGCCGCGAACAGGCCTGCGAGCGAGTGGACTGGTACGCTTGCCGCTGGGTCATTGAGGAATGGCACAAGGCAGAAAAGACCGGCTGTCGATTGGAAGCGTCGCAACTGAAGGACGCCGAGGCCATCCGGTGCCTGGCATCGTTCATAGCGGTCATCGCGGTGCGGATGCTGCAGTTGCGCGACTTGGCCCAGATGGCAACGGTTTCCCCAGTGAAGGGCCGGAACTCGTCGGCGGATCGGCCAGAAGCCTTGCGTGCGGTGGTCCCGTACAGTTGGCTCATCGTGGTTGCCCACTTGGCCACATGCAGGCCGGAGAAACTCACCCCGCGCCAATTCTGGTTAACGATCGCCAAACGAGGAGGATTCATCGGCCGCAAGGGCGATGGCCTACCCGGCTGGCAAACGATCTGGCGTGGATGGTACGACGTCATGATGATGGTCCGAGGCGTCGAGATGTGCACGCCACACCCCGACGCCGAAACTTATGGGTAAGGCTAAGGGCTAAAGCCCGCGGCTCCTTGATGCCGAATCGATCAGATCGG
>CAIXHJ010000333.1 GCA_903919165.1 uncultured Holophagaceae bacterium | reverse complement strand
GTTCTGGGCGTTCCTCCTGACCCTCCTCTTCTCCATCGCACTCGCCCTCCTGGTCGAGCGACTCATCCTGCGGCCGATGATCGGCGAGCCGGTCATTTCGATCATCATGGTGACGATCGGCCTGTCCTCGGTGCTGCGCAGCATCGTGACCGCCATCTGGGGAACGCAAATCCAGATCTACGAGCCGCCCCTCTTCCCCGAGACGGCCGTGAACGTGATGGGTATCCCGACCAGCCAGGTCTACCTCTGGAGCTTCGGCCTCTCGGCGGTGCTCCTCGGGCTCTTCGCCCTCTTCTTCAAATACTCGAAGGCTGGCGTGGCGATGCGGGCCACAGCCTTCTCGAACCAGGTGGCCCTCTCCATGGGGATTCCCGTGAAGAACATCTTTGCCCTCGCCTGGTGCATCGCCTCGGTGGTCTCGGCCATCGGCGGCATCCTGATCGGCAGCATCAACGGCATCAACGTCCAACTCGGTCACTTCGGCCTGAAGGTCTTCCCGGCGGTCATCCTTGGTGGACTCGACTCGATTCCCGGGGCCGCCCTCGGCGGCCTTATCGTGGGAGTCCTGGAGAACCTGTCTGACGGCGTCCTGAAGAGCGTTTTCGGCCTCCAGGGAATCAAGGAAGTCGCTCCCTACGTCTTCCTCGTCATCATCCTGATGATCAAGCCCTACGGTCTCTTCGGGAAGAAGGAGATCGAACGGGTATGAGCGTTACCCACTGCGGAGACTTCCGGCAATCGTACCGGGATGACATGAGGATCCTCGAGACCCGGTTCGTCAGGGTCTCGGTCGGCGTCTTCCTCGTATTCCTGTATGTTTTCCCGCTTTTCTCGTCCAACTACATCACGAGCACGATGACGACGATTGCGATCGCGGTGATCGGCGCCCTCGGGATCAACATCGTTACCGGCTACACCGGACAGATCTCTCTGGGCCAGGGCGCCTTCATGGGGGTCGGCGCGTTCGCCTGCTCCTACTTCATGCGGATCGCCCACCTGCCCTTCTGGATCGCCATGCCGCTGGCCGGTTTCACGGCGGCGGCCGTCGGCATGGTTTTCGGCCTGCCCAGTGCCCGGTTGAAGGGGCTCTATCTCGCCATCGCCACCCTGGCGGCTCAGTTCATCCTCCAGTACGTCTTCATGCATCTGGACCCTGTTACGGGGGGAAGCAATGGCATTCAGTCTCCGCCCCCAGAGTTTGGGTCCTTCGTCTTCGACGGGGACCGGTCCAAGTACTACCTGACGATTACCATTGCCGTCTTGGCCGTCCTCTTCACGACGAATCTGATCCGGTCCCGGAACGGGCGGGCCTTCATCGCGGTACGCGATCACCACCTCTCCGCAGAGATCATGGGCGTCAACCTCTTCAAATATAGGCTCCTATCTTTTTCCGTGAGCGCCTTCTACGCGGGGATCGCCGGGAGCCTCTGGGGGATGTACACGGGCTACATCTCCGCCGAGCAGTTCACGATCATGGAGTCGATCAACTACCTCGCCATGATCATCATCGGCGGCCTCGGCAGCGTCCTAGGCTCCATCTTCGGGGCCATCTTCATGACGCTGCTTCCGCAGGTCCTGACGGTCGGAACGGGGGCGCTCGCAGCCATCTTCCCGAAGATCGGCTTCCTGATCATGAGCTTCAAGGACGGCGTCTTCGGGATCATCGTCATCCTCTTCCTGATCTTCGAGCCGGACGGCCTCGCCCACCGCTGGAGGATGATCAAAGCCTACTGGAAGCTCTACCCATTCAGCTACTGACGCTGCGATTGCGTAGAGGAGACGAGAGACTTATGCCATCCTGGAACCCCATCAACCACAACCTGCAGATGCCGTCCGACTCGTTCGGCATTCCGTATCTTCTGCAATCCCCTTCCATCTCAGAAAGGAGATCGAAATGAAACGTCTGACCGCGTCCATCGCTCTTGCTGCCATGGCCCTCCTGGCGGCGCCCCTCATGGGGCAGGAGATCGTCATCGGGAATCTGGCCGACATCACGGGAGGTACCGGGGACGTCGGCAAGCCCTATGCCGACGGGATCAAGGCCTACACCGACTACATCAACTCCGCCGGTGGCATCAACGGCAAGAAGATCAAGCTCCTGCAGCAGGACTACGCCTACAAGATCCCCGAGGCGCTCTCCCTCTACAAGAAGTTCAAGGACCAGGACAAGGTCATCGCCATCCAGGGCTGGGGCAGCGGCGACACCGAGGCCCTCAAGGAGCAGGTCGCCAAGGATCAGATCCCCTACTGGTCAGCCTCCTACTCGGCCCACCTGACGGACCCGACCAAGTCCCCCTACAACTTCTTCTGCGCCCCGGACTACTCGACCGCCCTCCGGGCCGGGCTCAAGTTCATCAAGGACAACTGGAAGGAATCACGCAAGCCCAAGGTGGCCTTCATCTATCCCGACGTCGGCTACGGCAAGGCACCCATCCCTGGCGGCAAGAAGTACGCCGCGGAACTTGGCTTCGACATCGTCGGTGAGGAAAACGTCGATTTGAAGGCCCTCGAGGCCACCACGCAGCTCCTGAACCTGAAGAAGAGCAACCCGGACTACGCCTGGATCGGGGGCACGAAGGTCTCGACCTCCGTCATCCTCAAGGACGCCAAGAAGCTCGGCTTGAAGACGAAGTTCTTCGGCAACATCTGGAGCGCTGACGAAGGGATGCCCAAACTCGCGGCCGGCGCCGAGGAAGGCTACATGGTCATCATCGGTTCGGCCCTCTACGGCGACAAGGTCCCGGGGATGAAGCTCATCGAGAAGGTGACGAACAACCAGCCCCAGGTCAGCCACTGGATCCGCGGCTGGGTCTCGATGATGACGATGTGCGAGGTCCTCAAGATCGCTGACAAGAACAAGGAGCTGACCGGCCCTGGGATCCGGAAGTACGCCGAGCAGTTGAAGAACTTCGACACTCAGGGCCTCACGGCTCCAATTACCTACACCGCCACCGATCATCGCCCGTTCATGTCGGTCATCCTGGCCGAGTTCCAGGGTGGCAAGATGGTGAAGGTGGCCACGATCGAGCTCCCGCGCAAGGCGGAATGGCTCGGCCTTTGATCTCGTGAATAAAGGCGGGGGGGGACCTTCCTCCCCCGCCTTTCCCGGCCTTGCCGGGCCGCCGTTCTCCGCACGAAAGGGAGCGAAGAGCCGAACCTCATGCTGACCGTCAACAACATCGAAGTCGTCTACAGCGACGTGATCCTGGTCCTCAAGGGGCTGTCGCTCTCTTGCGAGGAAGGGAAGATCACCACGCTCCTCGGCGCGAACGGGGCGGGAAAGTCCACCACCCTCAAAGCCATCTCCGGCCTCCTCAAGAGTGAAGAGGGCGAGGTGACGAAGGGGACCATCGAATTCATGGGCGAGAAGATCAATGGCATGGCCCCCGAGAAGATCGTCCGCAAAGGGGTTTTCCAGGTCATGGAGGGCCGCCGGGTCTTCGAGGACCTCGACGTGCTCGAGAACCTCCGCTGCGGCGCCTACACCCGGAACGATCGGGCGGGCGTCAAGCGGGACATCGACCTCGTGTTCGACTACTTCCCCATGCTCAAGGACCGCCGGCATCAGCTTTCCGGCTACCTCTCGGGCGGCGAGCAGCAGATGCTCGCCATCGGGCGGGCCCTGATGGCCAGACCGAAGCTGCTCCTCCTGGACGAGCCGAGCCTCGGGTTGGCCCCGCTGCTCGTGAGGGAGATCTTCCGCATCATCGCGAAGATCAACGAGGAGGAGAAAACGACGATCCTCCTGGTGGAGCAGAACGCCTCGCTGGCGCTCCAGGTCGCGAAATACGGCTACATCATGGAGATGGGCAAGGTCGTCCTGGACGGCCCCTGCGAGAAACTGCGCGAGAACCCCGACGTCAAGGAGTTCTACCTCGGTATCGGCGAAGGCGGCACGAAACGCTCCTTCAAGGACGCGAAGCATTACAAGCGGCGCAAGCGCTGGCTGTCCTAGGATCTCGGGGGAGGGGGCGACGAATGGATCGGACGACCGGATTCCTGAACGAGGACTTGGAACGGAAAAGCTGGGACGAGCAGCGGGACTTCCAGGCCAGGCGGCTCGGTGAGGTGGTCGCGCACGCCGTCGCGCACGCCCCGGCGATCAGGGACCTCTTCCGTGCCGCGGGCGTGGTCCCTGGCGACATCCGGAGCCTGGAGGACCTCGCCCGATTGCCGGTCACCCCCAAGGCGAGGCTCGTGGAACTGCAAAGGGAGAACCCGCCTTTCGGCGGCCTCCTCGCGGTCCCTCTCCACCAGGTCCGCCGCGTCTTCCGGTCGCCGGGCCCCATCTATGACCCCCAGGGATTCGACGAGGGGTGGGGCTGGGAGGAAGCGCTGTTCGCCGCCGGGTTCCGGCGAGGCGATGTCTGCATCAACACGTTCGGGTACCAGATGACTCCGGCGGGGATGATGTTCGACGATGCCCTCGGGTCGCTGGGATGTCCGCTCGTCCCGACAGGGGTGGGCGACAGGGAGGTCCAGATCGAGATCCTCCGAGCCCTCGGTGTCTCCGGGTTCGTGGGGATGGCTTCGTTCCTCCTCCAGATCGGGGAGCGGGCGAAGGAGCAGGGCCTCGACCCCGCGAAGGACTTCGGGCTGAAGGTCGCGTTCACCACCGCCGAGCCCCTTCCCGACGCCCTCCGGGCCTCGGTGGAGGCCCTCTTCGGGGCCACCGTCCGCCAGGGCTTCGGCACTGCGGACTGCGGCTGCCTGGCCTACGAGTGCCACGCCAAGGGGGGGATGCACCTGGCCGGCCGCGCCATCGTCGAGATCGCCGACCCCGAGACCGGCCGCCCCCTCGGCCCCGGGGAGGTGGGCGAGGTCGTCGTGACCCTCTTCAACAGGGCCTATCCCCTGATCCGTTTCGGGACTGGGGACCTCTCGGCGGTGGACCACTGGGCCTGCGCCTGCGGTAGGAAGTCCCCGAAGCTCCGGGGATGGCTCGGCCGCTGCGACCAGCTGGTGAAGGTGAAAGGCGTGTTCCTCCACCCTGGTACGGTCCAGACGGCCATGCGTGCCTTCCCGGAGGTGACCCGCTTCCGCGCGCTCGTCACCAGGGCCGAGAACCGTGACGTCCTGACTGTCCGGGCCGAGGCCGCGGCCCAGGACAACGGGCTCAAGGCGCGCATCGAGGAACGCCTCCGTGAGATCCTCTGCATCGGAGCCGAGGTCGAATGGGCGGCTGCGGGAACGATCCCGGCCGACGGGAAGGTGATCGAGGACTTTCGAAAGTGGGACTGAAACGCGTCAACCCGGGGCCTCGGCTGTACGGGGCTGGACCAGGGGGTATCCTGAAATGACTTTCTGTGGGGGTGTCCAATGCTCGTCCGTGAAAGAATGACCGCGAACCCCATCGTCGTTCATCCCGAAACCTCGTTCCAGGAAGCACTCCAGCTTCTTCGCGAGAAGAAGATTAGGCGCCTGCCGGTGGTGGACAAGCACGGCGACCTCGTGGGCATCGTCGTGGAAAAGGACTTGCTGTACGCATCGCCCTCGCCCGCGACCTCGCTCAACGTATACGAAGCCCACTACCTGCTGTCCAAGTTGGCCATCCAGGACGTGATGACCAAGCGCGTGATCACCGTCCGCGACGACTGCCCGTTGGAAGAAGCAGCGCGCATCATGATCGACCACAAGATCGGCAGCCTGCCCATCGTCCATGACAAGAAGATCGTGGGGATCATCACTGAGACCGATGTCTTCAAGGTCATGGCCGAAGCCTTGGGCGGGCGCACCAAGGGCATCCGCATCGTGGCCTGCGTGCCCGACGAGAAGGGGGAACTGGCCAAGGTCACCGCCCGGATCGCCGAGTTGGGCGGTAATATCGTGAGCCTCGCCATCTTCCTGAACAGCGATGCCCAGCACCGGGAAATCACCCTGAAAGTGCAGGACGTCACGCGGGAGGCTGTCATCTCCGCGCTGGAGAAGACCGGCGCGAAGATCATCGACGTGCGGGAGATCGCGGCGGAGTACCAGCCGAACCTGGTCTAGTCAGAAGCGCCTGGACTTTTCCCAGGGCGCCTCCCTGCCACCCCTCGGTCTGCCGCAGGGCCGGTCCCTCTTCGCCCAGGGCTACCAGGGCTCCCGCCATTCCTGGGGCTACTCCGCCTGTCCGGACCTGGAAGGCAAAGGCCCGATCCGGGACCTGCTCCGCGGCTCCGAGATCGGCATCCATCTCCCAGGAAGGACGCGCTGGCCGAAGGGAAATGTGGGCCCGGGAGGGGCCTTTGCGCAAGATCTTTTCACAGATGGAGGGGAGAGTGAAGGTGGCGGCGCACATAGCGATGGAGTCGCAAGCAGCGGTGGGATCCTTGCTGTTGATGCCGTAGGCCTCGACCTCGATCTACTTCGCCTCCGGCGGCTCCAATCCGTACTTCTTCGGGTTCCCGCAGACCACCGCCGCGGCCAGGACGCGGGGCACGTAGTCCATGGTCTCCTGCGGCAGCCGCCGCATGCGGTAGAGGTGCCAGAATTCCCGCTTGTCCTTGCGAAAGCCGTCCTTCTCCTGCGCCACCTTGACCAGCACCCGCCGCACACCGTTCTCGCCTTTGTTGTAGCTGGCCATGGCCAGCATGAAGGAGTCGGAACCGAACAGCGAAAGCAGGTTGGCCAGTTTGCGGGCGGCCGCTTGGGTTTGCTTCTCCACATCCAGCCGCTCGTCCACCTTGGCATCGACCCGCAGCCCTAGCTCCCGGGCGGTGGCAGCCGTCATCTGCCACATGCCGCGCGCCCCGGCCGGCGAGACCTTCTCCGCATCGAACTGGGTTTCGGCCCAGGCGACGTAGGCCATCTCTTCGGGCAGGCCGAGCTTGCCGAAGGTTTCGGTGATGAG
The DNA here is from genome assembly GCA_903919165.1 of uncultured Holophagaceae bacterium. Taxonomy (GTDB): domain Bacteria; phylum Acidobacteriota; class Holophagae; order Holophagales; family Holophagaceae; genus Geothrix. The sequence continues at coordinate 7,044 of CAIXHJ010000333.1, read as the reverse complement.
CGGCCAGTGCCGGTTGCGCCGGGCGTAGACGTGCTTGAGGTTGCCGGCCCGGGCCAGCACGTCCACTTCGCGCTGCAGCGTCTCCTTGAAGAGGGGCGGGATGGCGTAGGTGGAAGCATCGAACTTGGCCAGGATGCGCCGGATGGCACGCTCCAGCTCGTCGCCCTCATTCTGCAGCTCCTCGGCCCGGGACCGGTCCTGCTGGGCCACCTGGACGATGGTGGTCTGGACATGACCGGTCAGCAGGGCCAGCCGCTGCTCTAGTTCCGCCAGCCGTCCCTCGTCGGTCTCCCGCTCCATGGCGCGCTGGACCTGCTGGATTTCGCGGTCCAGGGCGGCCTTCACCGACACCAGCCGGTTGATCTCCTGGCGTTGCCTCCAGATGACCGTGCCCATGACCCCCGCCACCAGGAGGCCAGCCCCGGCCACCGCCACCACCACCTTGAGCCACTTCCGGCCGGAGCGCTTCCGGGTGCTCTGGTGCACCTGGACCACCGCCGCGGCCATAATGTCCATGGTCTGGCCAGAGCTTCGTCCCCCCGCCTTGGCGCGCTCTGAGGCAACCTTGATGGCCGCCTCGCTGGCGACCAGGGCGGCCGTGGTGTCGGCGTGGTGGTCGATGAGGTGGGCCACCTCCCCGGCGGCCCCGGGCGCGGGCTGGCTGGCTACGGCGAGGGTGGCCTGGCGCGGGTCGGGCGTCGCCGAGGGCGTCCGGGGGTCTGGGCCGAGGGCGTCCACCCTCAGCGCCATGCCATTTTCGCCGCCCAGGTGTAGCACGTCGCCTGGCTGGAGCCGCTGCTTGACCACCCTCAGGTCGTTGACCCAGGTGCCATTGGTGGAGCCGGTGTCGATGACCACGTAGGCGCCATCCTCGACGACGATCTCGGCGTGGTGGCTCGAGACCGTCAGATCCTGCTGGTCGTCGAGCCGTACATCGCAGTCCTCCGACCGGCCGAGGCGGATGACTGGGAGTTCCAGCCGGAGCTGCTGGCCTTTGTGGGTGCCCGACAGGAAGGTGAGCTGGACCATGCGTCATCCTCCTGCTGGCTGGCCATCATCCATGCGAGGAGTCATTGAACTCCTGCACAACCTTGGAGAGCGAAGCCTTGGCATGTTGATAGGGAATTCAGACGCCCCATTTTTGTCCAGGGCTGGAGCGAATGGCCAGCGAAAAGGGGTGGGAGGTCCGAAGAAAATCTTCATAAGGATGCTGGGGTTATTCTTCCTGTGCCAGTTAATTTGTTAGGGAATTCAAACGCCCCATTTTCAAGCGCTGAAGGGTGCACTTCCCGACCTGAGATTGGATTTGGATCAGATTCCGTCAAAGTTCGATTCGGCCTGGGTGTCCATGATTGCATTTGGGGGCTTTTCGGGCCTTGGTTCGGGCTGTCAAAGAAGTCTGGCCAAACGATGTGCCGTGGCTTCGCCGGGGTCAATCGCAGCCCGCAGGTGAAGTGACCAGCCCTTTGGGAGAGTGCTCGGTGCTCAGGGCGGCTGTTCTATCCGGCCGAGGCACTCGAGGATCGCGGCGATCATCTTGGGCTGCTGGATCACGGTGATGCGCTGCATCCGGTGGTTGCACTTCGGACAAACGAGGACATCCACGGCAGCCCAAAGCAGGAGTGGAGGGTCACTTGCCCGGAGGCCAAGCCCGCAGGGCGCGGCACAGAAAGTGCCTCGTGACCATCCTTCAGCGGTAGTTGTGCAGGGTGCCCAGCGCCGCTGGACAGTCTTACCTTTGCGGGTTTTTAGTCCGCGCTTTGGCCGCGGGGGCCGCTGTACGGCCACCATGGTGTCGGCGTGGGCCTGTCGGGTGGAGCCTAGCCTGGCCCCACTCACCTTTCCCTGACAGGGAGCGGGGCTCCGAGATCGGCCTCCACCTGAGCGAGTCCCACCCGATAGACCCCGAATACACCACCAGCGCCCTCGTGGCCTGGCATCTCCAGGCGCGGTACTTCCCAGTCTAGGTGAGCGAGATTCCCATCCGGGGATACCTCTTACAACAGGGGTTGATTTCCTCGGCCTGGGACGCTACCTTTGTTGACCGACCCTGCGGGGTCGTTTTCATCGAGATCCTTGTCAGTTCCATAGCGAGTTATCCAGAAAGGTGGAGGGACGGGCCCTGTGAAACCTTGGCAACCTGCGAAAGCAAGGTGCCAATTCCTGCCGCGAGCAATCGCGGAGAGATGTCGAGCTGTGTCGAACTGACGACAGCGACGAAGGGGCCCGAGCGATCGGGCCCCTTCGTCGTTTTTGCTTTTCCTGGACTTGCTTGGACGGACGAGGCCTCGCCCTTCACAACCTCTCATTACAGGAGACGCCATGAGCGCCACCACCCCCCGCTTTGAAACCATCGCCCTCCACGGGGGCCAGAGCCCGGACTCGGATACCAAGAGCCGGGCCGTCCCCATCTACCAGACCACGAGCTATGTGTTCGATTCCGCCGAGCATGGCGCCCAGCTCTTCGGCCTGGAGGTGCCGGGGAACATCTACACCCGGATCATGAACCCCACCCAGGCCGTGCTGGAGACGCGTGTGGCCCAGCTGGAGGGCGGCATCGCGGGCCTCGCCGTGGCCTCGGGCCAGGCGGCCATCACGCTGACCTTCACCACTCTGTTGCGGGGCGGCGATCACCTCGTCGCGGGGGACAACCTCTACGGCGGCACCTACAACCTGCTGCACCACACCCTGCCCCGCACGGGCATCACCACCACCTTCGTGGATTCCCGGAACCCCGAAGCCTTCTGCGCCGCCATCACGCCAAAGACCCGCGCCATTTACCTGGAGGCCCTGGGCAATCCCAAACTGGACGTGCCCGACTTCGGGGCCATCGCGGCCATCGCAAAGGCCGCCGGCATCCCCCTCATCGTGGACAACACCCTGCCCAGCCCCTACCTGCTGAACCCCCTCGCCCTCGGCGCGAACATCGTGGTCCACAGCGCGACCAAGTTCCTCGGCGGCCACGGCACGTCCATCGCGGGCGTCATCGTGGACGGCGGCACCTTCGACTGGAAGAACGGCAAGTTCCCCGAATTCACCGAGCCCTTCGCCGCCTACCACGGCGCGGTCCTTGCGGATCTCGCGGGCCCCGCGGCCTTCATCACCAAGGCCCGCCTCGAGGGCCTGCGCGATACCGGCCCGGCCATCAGCCCCTTCAACGCCTTCCTCATCCTCCAGGGCATTGAGACCCTGCACCTGCGTCTGGAACGTCACGGCGCCAACGCCCTGGCGGTGGCCCAGTGGCTGGAGAAGCACCCCAAGGTGAGCTGGGTGAACTATCCGGGCCTGGCGAACAACGCCAACCACGCGGATGCTGCCCGCTATTTCCGCAAGGGCGCGGGCTTCGGCGGCATCCTCACCTTTGGCGTCAAGGGCGGGCTGGAAGCAGGGAAGGCCGTCATCAACGGCGTTCAGATCTTCTCCCGCCTGGCCAACGTGGGCGATGCGAAGAGCCTCATCATCCATCCCGCGAGCACCACCCACCAGCAGCTGTCCGCCGCGGAACGGGAGACCACTGGTGTTACCGACGACCTGATCCGGCTTTCCGTGGGCCTCGAGAACATCGACGATCTCATCGAGGATCTGGACCTGGCCCTTTTGAAAGCCTAGGCCATGCCCGTCAAAGTCCCCGACTCCCTCCCCGCCCGCAGCATCCTCGAGGCGGAAAACGTGTTCCTGATGGAGGAACGCCGCGCCCTCCATCAGGACATCCGCCCGTTACGCATCGCGATCCTGAACCTGATGCCCACCAAGGTGGCCACGGAAACCCAGCTTCTGCGCCTCCTCGGGAATACGCCTATACAGGTGGAGGTCACCCTGCTCCATACGGCCTCCCACAACGCGAAGAACACGTCCGCGGAACACCTGCTCGAGCACTACGTGTCCTTCGCCGAGGTCCGCGACCAGTCCTTCGACGGCCTCATCGTCACCGGGGCCCCGGTGGAAACGCTGCCCTTCGAGGCCGTGGACTACTGGCCGGAATTGAAGGAATTGCTGGACTGGGCGCGGACGAACGTCTTCTCCTGCCTCTTCATCTGCTGGGGTGCCCAGGCCGCCCTTTTCCACTACTACGGGGTCCCCAAATATCCCCTGTCAGAAAAGATGTTCGGCGTCTTTCCCCATCGTCTGAATGCGCGCCAGGAACGGATCGTGCAGGGCTTTGATGACGTCTTCTTCGCGCCCCACTCGCGCCACACGGAGATCCGCCGGGAGGACATCTTGGCGGAACCCCGGCTAGTGCTCCTGGCCGAGTCCGATGAAGCCGGTGTGTACATGGTCCAGTCCTCGAATCACCGGCAGGTCTTCGTCACGGGTCATTCGGAATACGACCCCTGCACCCTTCAGGGCGAGTACGCCCGGGACCTCGGAAAGGGGCTCCCCATCGGCATCCCGCAGAACTACTTCCCCGGCGATGATCCCTCGAAGGAACCCCTGGTCCGGTGGCGGAGCCACGCCAATCTCCTCTTCTCCAACTGGCTGAACTACTTCGTCTACCAGGAGACGCCCTACGAGTTCGTCCCCCTTCCGGCGGAAGGAGAGAAGGAATGAGTCTGAAGGTTCTCAAGTTCGGGGGCAGCTCTATCGGCAACGCGGAAGCGCTGCGCCGCGCCGCGGCCATCGTCCGTGATGAGCTGCCTGCCGGTGGATTGGTGGTGGTCTCGGCCCTGCGGGGCACCACGGACAGCATCCTCGAAGCCTGTGCGGCCGCGGGCCGTGGGGATCTCGTTTCGGCCCAGGCAGTGCTCGAGGCGCTCCGGTCGCGGCACCGGGAGGTGGCCGGGGAACTGGGTCACCTCCAGGCAGTCCAGGCCGACTGGGATCCGCTCTTCGGGCGGCTCGACCAGGTCCTCACAGGCATGGCCATGCTGGGGGAGGCCACGCTTCGGGGCAGGGACGGGGCCCTGGCGGTGGGCGAAACCCTCTCGGCCCATCTGGCGACACGGTGTTTTTGCGGTGAATTCCACGAGGTGCGCGACGTGATGAAGACCGACGCGCGATTCGGCAAGGCCCGCCCCCAGCTTGGAGCCATCCGCCACGCAGCGGCATCCTGGCGCGCCGCCCTGTCCAAGGGCCCGCTCTGGGTGACCCAGGGCTTCCTGGGATCCACACCGGATGGCGTCACCACCACCCTCGGCCGGGGGGGCTCCGACACCAGTGCCACCCTGTTGGGCGAAGCCCTGGACGCGGACGAGGTGCAGATCTGGACCGATGTGGATGGGGTTCTCACCGCCGATCCAAGCCTGGTGCACGAGGCCCGGCCCATTCCGCAGATGAGTCTCAGCGAGGCGGAAGCCCTCAGCGCCTTTGGCGCCAAGGTGCTGCACGCCGATTCCCTCGCCCCCGGAGGCCGGGCGGGGTTCCGTCTGGTGGTGGCCAACACACTTCGCCCCGGCGCTTCCCGGACCGAAATCCTGCCGGTGCCACCGCATCGGCCCGCAGGCGCCGTCACTTCCGTGGCCTACAAAGAAGGCATCTACCTGCTGCGCTTCCCCGCATCGGCCGGACTCGAACCGCCGATGGACGCTGCCCGGAGTCTGGAGGAGGCCGGAGCCCTGCGCTTCGGGCTGATTTCCAGCCCGGCGGGCACCCTGTTGGCGGTCCGTCCTGAAACCCACTCAGCGGCTGAGGTGCTGGGCACGTTGGCCGCCTCGGGCATCATCTGTGAAGCGGGATGGGCGGTGGTCGCTCTGGTGGGTGAAGGCCTGCGGGCTGATCCCGTGGCAGCCCTGCGCCACCTCGCTGCTCTGGGACATGAGCCCGTGGGGGGCTTGCTCACGGGCAGCAGCACGGTCTCCATCGCCTTCCTCGTTCCTGAATCCAGGCTGGGGGATTTGATCCCCCGCCTCCATGAAAGATGCGTGGATGGCCTGCGTTCGTCCAATCCTCAGCTGGTCTGACTTGGATTCAACCCTGACGCAGCAACCAGGCGACCAGTCGCGAATGGAAGCCCTGGGGATCTTCCAGATCCGAGGGGAGGAGACGGGCCGGGTGGGCAGGATCCCCCACCACCAGGGGGCTGCCTTCCACCAGATTGGGCAGACGCTGGCCATCGGGCAGGGACCAGAGGGCACCCCGGGTTTCGGCTTCCCTCGGCTGGCAGGCCTGGCGCCGTTCACCCTGTTTCTCGCAAACCATCATCTTTCTCCTGTGAAATCTAAAAGATAGGCCTCCTCGCCACCCGCGCCACCTGCGCCACCTGCGAGGCTCATGGGACAGGAGGCTCCCATGACCCGCAACATTCTCATCAAGGGCGGTTCGCGCGGCATCGGCTGGTCCTGTGGCCTGCATCTGGCCCGGACCGAGGCGGCCCATCTGGTCCTGTTGGGCCGGGATGCCGGGGCCCTTGCGGAGACGTCAACAGCCATCTGAGCAGCCGGGGGCACAGCCGATGTTTTTGTGGCGAATGTGACGGAGCGCACCCGTTTGGCGGAGGTCGCCCAGGATCTGGGGCCCCTGGACGGTCCGGTGGCCGCGGCTGGCATCTCCTGCATGACACCGGTGGTCAGGGACTCGGACAGCTTCTTTGACGAGATCCTGGGGGCTGACCTGACCGGCCCCTGGAACACCGTGCGGGCCTTTCTTCCGAAGCTGGGCCCAGGTGGGCGCATTGTGCTGGTGTCCAGCGTCCTGGGCCGCTTCGGCGTGCCAAGCTACGGAGCCTATTGCGCCGCCAAGCACGGCCTGCTCGGTCTCGCCAAAGCCCTGGCCTTGGAACTCATCGACCGGGGCATCGTCGTGAATGCCGTGGCGCCTGGCCGGGTGGACACGGAAATGGCCAAGACCGGCATCCGACAGATCGCCGCCACGACCCGTCAAACGGAGGCGCAATTCCGTGCCAAGGCCCAGGCCGCCGTGCCCGTGAAACGCTTCTTTCAGCCGGAGGAGATCGCCCACGGAGTGGCCTGGCTGCTGAATCCCGCCAACACGATGCAGGTGGGCCAGTGCCTGAACTTCGATGGAGGTGTAGTGCAGACATGAATATTTCGGTTGTCGACCTCTAACGCGCCCCCTAGAACGGACGTACATTGCACCATGCGCGGATGC
>CAIXHJ010000332.1 GCA_903919165.1 uncultured Holophagaceae bacterium | reverse complement strand
GTGACAATTCTTTTTTTTTCATAACTCTTTTTTTATCTAGTTTTATTGTATGAAATATAGATAAAAAACAGGCATTATTACTGTTTTAGGTTTAAATAAAGAATCACGGGTGGGACAAAGTTGTGACTTGGGGCACTGGGAAAGGTGCCCCAGTTTCTTTCTCCAATTTTGGGACCCAGGAAGGGCCCTGTGACGCCATGCACACGTCGCACCCGGAGAACCTCCGTGTGACCCGTGACACTGAGCACGCTCACCATACTTCTTGCTTTGACAAGGTGGAGGCTTGCATGGCTCAGAGCACCCTGACGCTGGGGGTGGAGGCGGTGGGATGCGCCGCCTTCGATGCCGGCATCATGGGCGCATTCGGGTACCCGGGCACGCCGTCCACCGAAGGCTTCGAGTACGCCGAGGCCATGATCCAAGCCCAACCCGAAGGCCGGGTGGCCCAGTGGGCCGCCAACGAGAAGGTGGCCTACGACCTGGCCCTGGGCGTGAGCTACGCCGGCCATCGATCCCTGGTGACCATGAAGCACGTGGGCCTGAACGTCGCACTGGATGCGTACGCCAACTCGGCGCTGACCGGTGTTCGGGGCGGTCTGGTCCTCCTTGTGGCCGACGATCCAGGCATGCACAGCAGCCAGAATGAGCAGGACAGCCGCAAGCTGGCAGAGTTCGCCTGGCTGCCCTGCCTGGAGCCCAGCACGGTCCAGGAATGCTACGACTTCACCTGGCGGGCCTTCGAGCTTTCCGAATCCCTCCAGGTTCCCGTGATGGTGCGCCTGGTCACACGCCTGGCCCATTGCCGGGCGGCCCTGCATCGCCAGGAGCCCCTGTCTCCATCTGGTCTCGGGGTCGCTCCGAAAGAAACAGTGCAGGACTGGGTGCTGATCCCCTCCAATGCCCGTCGCCGATACCTGGATCTTCTGGCCAAGCAGCCCCGCCTGATCGCGCAACTCTCGCCCATGAACCAGCTGGTGCCTGGCTCCGGCTCGCGTGGTGTGGTTGTATCCGGCATGGGCCGCGCCTACTTCGGCCAGCTGGCCCTGGAACATCCGGAGCTGGCCGCCCTGCCCCGTCTTGAAGTGGCCGCCTACCCCGTGGATCCGAGGCTTGAGACGGCATTCCTCTTCGGGCTGGAGGATGTGTTCGTCTTCGAGGAGGACTATCCAGTGCTGGAGGAGCGCCTGGGCTTCCGTGGAACCGCAAGGGTGCACGGGCGGTTGGATGGAGCGGTCCCCCGCACAGGCGAGCTGACGCCCCGTCAGCTCAAGAATGCGCTCACCCTGATTACGGCTGAAGGCAAGGGGGCGATCACCCTCGATCTGCCCCTGCGCGCCCCGCGCTTCTGCGATGGTTGCGGCCATGTGGATGCCTATGAGGCCATGCAGTCAGCCCTGCAGAACCTGGGAGTGCCCGATGCCCGTGTCTTCGGCGATATTGGCTGCTATACCCTGGCGGCCCAGGAACCCATGGGCGCCATCCACGCCGTGGTCGAGATGGGTGCCAGCATCAGCATGGCCGTGGGCGCCGCCCTGGCAGGCCAGACCCCTTCTGTCGCCGTCATCGGCGATTCGACCTTCGGCCACAGCGGCCTGCCCGCCCTGCTCACAGCCGCCGATTCCGGCGTGAACGTCACAATCATCATCTTAGATAACCGCGTGGTGGGCATGACAGGCCAGCAGCCCAGCCAAGCCCTCGATCAGGTGGAACGCATGGTGCTCGGCATGGGCATTCCCGAAGCCCAACTCCAGGTGCTGACGCCCCTGCCGAAGCAGCATGAGACCAATGTGAGGGCCCTGGAATCGGCGCTTCGGTATCCCGGTCCTTCAGTTATCGTCTTCCGGAGGGAGTGCGTCCAATCTCTCCGCCGAGGCGTGCTGAAGGAACACGACCGCGAAGCAGAGGCCCGTCTGGAACAGGCCTGTTGCACCCCGGAGCTTCGTCCATGAGCGATCTCCGCATCCACGGCAT
>CAIXHJ010000331.1 GCA_903919165.1 uncultured Holophagaceae bacterium | reverse complement strand
TGGTCCAGATCAACAGCACGCATGCGTCGCCTTCACCCTTCGAACTGAAGGAGTCGGTCATTCATCTTGATGGATATTACTACCACGATAATGCAATGAGCCATTTTTAAATCTTGTTAATAAACAATATATAAATTGGCTCAAATCCTGCTCCCAGGAACCCTAGCTGAGGAGTTCCACCTTGAATTCTCGAAATGCTGTCATTCGCCGGGTCGCATTCTGGGCCGCCCTGCTGGCGGGGGCGGCATTGGTGGGTTCGCAGTTTGGATGCGTCAGGTCTCAAACCACGCCTTCGACCGCAGGGTTTCCCCATGCCGGTAGATGGCCACTACAGGAGGGAGACGCGCTCACAAGGGGAACAACCGCTGAGGCGGATCCCATCAACTGGTGGTGCCAGCCAGGGAGTTCCAAGAAGCGGATAACGCAGGCCCAAGTCCGGAAAAGCGACCTCGCACAGAATCCCGCCAAGGGAACGCTGGAGCCGATCTCGAAAGCGTCCGAGCCCGCGGAAGGATTGGAATTGATTTCCGCCGTCAACCTCCTTGTGAGGAACCATCCGACGCCATGACTGAAAACCATCCGCAACATCGCGGGGGCGAGCAAGCGGCCTCCCGGCCAAACGGGATTGACCCGCAAGTGAGTTGAATTCACCGCACGACTCCTTAACTACCCCAACACCACGAATAACTAGGAGCAACCAATGACGACCTTCGTAATCCCCCAGACCATCCCCAAGCCTACGCAGAATCCCGGGCCCGCCCACCCCGGCCTGGAACGAAAGATCGGCGATGTCCCCAATTTCCGCGAAACGACGGCCTCGAAAAAGGTCGACGACATTTCCAGGCACGAATCCAAGCACGACATGGCTCCGAAGCATGAGCCGAGGCCCAACCCTCGAGAGAAGACCCGGAATTGGACGAAGCCTGGTGAATCAAAGCCGCAGGGCGGAAATAACGTCCCTGGAACTGTGAAGAAATAGGAACCAAAACGCATCAGACAGCCTACTTCCAGGTTGTCCAAACCCACGGCCCCACGGGGCAGAAAAGAGAAAGCACCATGCGACATTTCAAACTAGACCCTCATGCGGCTCTCATGGCTTCCGTCGCGATGATCATGGTTGGTCTCCCCCTGCAGGCCACAGACCAGGACCACCGCATCGAGTCCACCGCCAAGGGCAGCTACAACTTCAAGACCTACCTGAAGGACGACAATATCAAGGTGTCTTCCTCAGAAGGCATTGTCACCCTGTCGGGCACGGTGTCGGCGTACTACCACAAGTCCCTGGCTCAGGACACGGTTTCTGGAATTCCGGGGGTCAAGGATGTGAAAAACCAACTCACTGTGGTCGGCGACCAGCCCGCCGAGCATTCGGACGCCTGGACGACCATGAAGGTGAAGGGTGTCCTGGCCTTCCATAAGAATGTCAGCGCCATGGATACGGAAGTCAACACGCAGAATGGCGTGGTCACCCTGACGGGCAAGGCCGACTCCGAAGCTCAGAAGCAGCTGACCACCGAGTATGCCAAGGATGTGGATGGCGTCACGGAAGTCCGCAACAACATGGTCGTAACCGGGTCCGCTCACCGGACGCTGGGGGAAAAGGTGGACGATTCCTCCATCACGGCTCAGATCAAAACCACTCTCCTGTTCCACAAGTCCACTCACGCGCTGGCCACCAAGGTGGTCACCAAGGATGGTGTCGTAACCCTGCACGGGGAAGCCAAGAATGACGCGGAGCGGGATCTGGTGACCAAGCTCGCCGAGGACATCAACGGCGTAACGCATGTGCACAACCGGATGACCGTCAAGTAGTCCTGAACCATCGTCACCCGGCCCTCTGATCGGCTATGGGGGCCGGGCTTCACAGCCTCATAAGGAGTAGCCATGTTATGGACCATCGCAGTCATCTTGCTTGTCCTGTGGGTTCTTGGCTTCGTCAGCGCCTACACCATGGGCGGATTCATCCACGTCCTGCTGGTGCTCGCGGTCGTTGTCGTCATCATCCAGGTCATTCAGGGCCGCAGACTCTCCTGAAGGGAGCATTCATGTTCGAGAACCGCAAAATCTATGAAAGCCATCTTGAAGCGCAGCTGGCGCAATGGAAGGCCGATATCGATGTGCTCAAGGCCAAAGCCAAGCGCGCCAAGGTCGACGCAATGGTCCAGTACGATCACTCCATCGACATCCTGCAGCGCAAACACAGCGAGGCCGACCGCCAGCTTCGCAATCTGAGATTCGCCAGTGACGATGCCTGGGAAAGCGTGAAGTCAAGCACCGAGAAGGTCTGGGTCGAGCTCAAAGCGCTTTTCCAAGATTCCGCAAAAACCCCCTGATCCGTTCCGGATCTAGAATCCCGCGCCTTTTGTGAAGGAAGAACCATGTTGTGGACTATCGCAGTGATCTTGATCGTTCTTTGGGCCCTTGGCCTTGTCACCTCGTACACCATGGGTGGCTTCATCCATCTCCTGCTGGTGGTGGCCATCATCGTCGTCCTCGTCCGCCTCATCCAGGGCCGGAGTGTCATCTGATGCGGGATTCCATGTTCGAAGACCGCCTGGTTCGCCTGATCTATGAAAGCCATCTTAAAGCTCAGTTAGCCCGGTGGAAGACCGATCTCGAATTCCTCAAGTCCGAGGATGGGCGTGTAAATATCGAGGTGCTGGCCCATCACAACGGTTCCATCGATGCGCTGCAGCAGAAGTTCGAAGAAACCACCCATCACTTGATCAGTTTGAGGGGCGACAGTGGAAAGGCCTGGGAGAACGTAAAGGCGAGCACCGAGAAGGGCTGGATGGAATTCAAATCTGCCTTCCAGCGGCCTCCTGAAAGGCCCATTTATGCCACCTCGATGTCCAAGGTACAGCCTGGTTGGCCACCTTCCGAACCACCTTCAAGGAGAGTGACATGAGTAAACACACCACGCCCCCTGGAAACGTCATGTTCGATGAGAGGACCACTTCGGAACTCGTGGCTATGCTGAACCAGTCTCTGGCGGACTCGCTCGATCTGGCCTACCAGACCAAACAGGCCCACTGGAATGTGAAGGGCTACAACTTCTACGGCCTCCACCTGCTGTTCGACGATCTCCATGGCCAGTTGGCCACCTATGTGGATGATTTTGCTGAACGGGCGGTCACGATCGGCGGCCAGGCCATGGGCACTGTCCGGGTGGCTGGAGCGACCTCCGAACTGGACGAATACCCCCTGGATGCCCTGGACAGCAAAACCCACGTGAACGCCTTAGTGGACCGCTACGGGGAGTACACCAGCCGGGTTCGCCATGCCATCAGAACTGCGGAGAAGCTTGGCGACCAGGACACGGCGGATCTCTACACGTCCGTGAGCCGTGCCATGGACAAAGCTCTCTGGATGCTGACTGCCCATCAAGAAGCCTGACCACCCTAGGAGCCGTCATGCCCATCGCCCTCGAGATCACGCTCATCCTCGTCCTGGTTGCCCTTGCTGTCGGCTTGGTGCCTTTGCTTTTCCAGTTGCGCCAGACGGCTCAGGGTCTGGACCAATTCCTCCTCTCAACGAAGAAGGACCTGTCCCAGATCGCAGAGGATGTGCATGCCTCCAGGCTGCGCATGGATAACCTGGCGAGCACCCTCCAGCAGACTTTGTGCGAGTTTTCAGTCTTCGCAAAAACAGTCGGAGAGCTGGGAAGTAGGGTGAAGGAACTGCAGGCTGAATATCGCAACAGCCTCGAAGCTACCTCTCGCATTGTCGGAAGTGCCATCGGAGGGATCAGCGCCGTGCTGACCTTTCTCAAAAACAGGCAAACCAACCCCGCACCTGAATAGGACAACGATCATGAGCGAATCAACGACTACTTCCTATGGACCCACACTTTTAGCCTTCCTCGCTGGCGCCGCCATTGGCGCGGTGGTGGTAGCCCTCACCACACCCAAGACTGGTCCCGAACTTCGCGGAGATCTGAAGGATCTGACCCGCCGCGCCAAGTGCGGGGCGGGGAAGCTGGCCGCCGATGCGAGCGACACCTTTGATGACCTGAAAGGCCGAACTCTCCTTGCCGCCGCCGATCTGAAGCGGGGCATGACCGACGCCGCTAATGATTTGAAAGGCTGAACATCCAGAAATGCTTCCCATTGATCCTCGCCATCCGGGTCCGGAGGCGCTGACAGACCCATCCATGGACCCATTGAAAGGCACCCAGATGAACTTCTTGAGAGCACTTCCTTTCACGACCGCATTCCTGGTCGCCCAGGCGGGCGCACCATCCGCCTCACCCATGCAAAATCCCAATCTCAATCCTTCGCCACAGGTCCAGTCCGTATCGGTGCCTATGTACCGAGTAACAGTCGTTCAGGGTTCGGCGAAGGCCATCAACTACCGGAATCTGAAACACTCCACCAAGATCGACCTCCTGGGCACGGTGCTCGTCTCCAATGCCTCAGGCGAGGCCAAGGTGAAGAGCGAGGACGGGGGAATCCAGATCACTGCCAAATTCAAGAACCTGCCTCCTGCCTCCTCCTTTGGCGGAGAGTTCCTTACCTACGTGCTGTGGGGGATCTCTCCCGAAGGCAGCGCTACCAACCTGGGTGAAGTCATCCTTGAGCATGGCAAAGGCAAGGTGAAGGTCATGGAGAAGCTCCAGTCCTTCGGTCTTGTGGTGACCGCCGAGCCCTATTTCGCCGTCACCCAACCCAGCGATGTGGTGGTGATGGAGAATGCGATCCGGAAGGGCTCAACAGAGCAGTTCGAGTTCATCGACGCCAAATACGAACTCTTGAAGCGCGGCCAGTACACCCTGAACCTGGACGCCATGGCGCCGATTGCCATGGACGAGAAGACGCCGGTTGAAGTATTCCAGGCCCGCAACGCCCTGCGGATCGCTCGCGCCGCGGGCGCCATGGTTTACGCGCCGGAGGCCTTCGGAAAGGCCGAGACCTATCTCGCTCAGGCTGAAGCCAATAAGGATGGCCACAAGGCCAGAATCATATCCGCCAGGGAAGCTACCCAGAGAGCCGAAGATGCCAGACAGATCTCGGTCCACAAGCAAGAGGTAGAACGACTCGCCATGGAACGGAAGTTGGCCCAGGACAAATTGGATGAGTCGAAGCGGCAAACCGCCATGGCCTCCGCTGCAGAGGATTCTGCCCTGTTGAAGAACCGGCAGGCCGAAGCCGAGAACGCAGAACTCAAGTCCAAGAATGTAGGACTCCAGACCCGGAATGAAGGGCTCAGTGCCAACAATGAGGGGCTGCGAACCAGGTTGATGGAACAACTCAACGCCGTCCTGCAGACCCGTGCCACCGCCCGGGGTCTGATTGTAAACATGTCCGGTGTACTGTTCCAGAATGGGAAGGCGACCCTGCTCCCCGCCGCCCGAGAGAAGCTCTCGAAGATCGCGGGCATCCTGTCGACCCACAAGGGGTTGATGGTCGAGGCGGATGGTTTCACTGATAGCAACGGCAGCGAGGCTTTGAACCAGCGCCTATCCGAGGAGCGCGCCAAGAACACGATGGACTTTCTCGTGAGCCAAGGGGTCGCAACCGCTTCCATCACCTTCAAGGGTTTCGGGAAAAGCAGCCCCATCGCCACGAACGACACGGCCGCAGGGCGCCAGGAGAACAGGCGTGTGGAGTTGGTTGTCTCAGGTGAAGGGATCACGGGGCAGTAGAGTGCCGAATTCTGAGACGCAGAGGACTATTAACCATTTCGTGAATTCAACGTACTGGAAGGAGAACAAACATGAGTCACATCAGCGCCTTCGAGTACAACATAACGATAAACGAATATATTATTGATGATCCTAAGGAAGGTCTCGAAACGGTCCCTGGATTCGATTCGGATCATTGGCCTTCCATGTCTGACGAAAAGTGGAACCGTGACGTCTATAAGTCCTACGGACGTTCACCGTATTGGGAATAAAGAGGTGTGCCAGGCCTGGCGTGGCCGGAGGCCAAGGGGCCCTTGGTTCACGCCAGGATGGCGCAGATTCCGATTTCATCCAGGAGCGGCCGACTTTCAGTGATTGCAAGGCAATCTCAGGGACCTGAATTGGAGCGATGATCATGACCCAAAGAAGCGATTCGTACAGGAGCCACATCCTTCTGAGCTTGTTTATCGGTGCTGCCGCCGGGGCATTGCTGGTTGCGCTCAACACCCGCAAGACTGACCTTGAGCTGCAAAGGCACGCGAAGGCTCTCGCCCGATGTTCAAAGAGAGGATCGGAAGCTGTCGCCAAGGACGCCGATGGACTCATGGACGACTGGGAGGACCGCACAGCCCTTATAGTGGGCGACCTCAAGAAAGGCGTGTCCCTTTCGAAAGGCGACCAGCCTAGTTGAATCCCGTCGGAAGGTAAGCGGCCCAACAGGAAGTTCTGGCGCCATCTCAAGGACGGAACAAACACATCAAACAGATCAAGGGGACGTAGTTCCACGATAAAACCAGGAATGAGATCCGTTGAACGCACCAGCAGGACATCCACCATCCAAGCATCCCGCTCCGGCCGAAAAGACGCTGCTTGAGCGTCTTGGCCCAGGTCTGATCACTGGTGCTTCTGATGATGATCCAAGTGGCATAGCGACGTACTCTCAGGCCGGAGCTGCCTTTGGGTTTGCCCTCCTCTGGACGATGGTGTTTTCCTTTCCCCTGATGTGTGCGATCCAGGAGATCTGTGCTCGCATTGGCCGCGTCACCGGGCGCGGCATCGCTGGGAACATCCGACGGTACTATTCTCCCCGGTTGCTCTACCCAGTGGTTGCTCTCCTCGTGCTCGCAAACACCCTCAATCTCGGTGCGGACATCGGAGCCATGGGAGCCGGGTTGAAGCTGCTGATCGGGGGATCGGCGCTGCTCTATGCCATTGGCTTTGCCGTTCTTTGCCTTGCCCTTCAAATATTCATCGCCTACCAGCGCTATTCCCACTACCTCAAATGGCTGACGCTGGTGCTATTCAGCTATGTCATCACCGCATTCTTCGTGAAAATTCCATGGCGGCAGGTTGGTCTGGGGACGTTCATCCCGACCTTCTCCCGGGATGGGCACTACTGGGCCACCTTCATCGCCATCCTCGGGACGACGATCAGCCCATATCTGTTCTTCTGGCAGGCTTCCCAGGAGACCGAGGAAATCCGGGAAAACCCAGCTGAAGAGGCCCTGAAACAGGAGCCTGCCCAAGCCCGCGAACAGTTTGGACGGATCCGTTTCGACACGATCACCGGCATGTTCCTATCGAACGCCGTGGCCTTCTTCATCATCCTGGCGGCCGGGGCGACACTTCATGCCCACGGCATCACCGACATCCAGACCGCGGATCAGGCTGCCGAAGCCCTTCGTCCCTTGGCAGGCCGCTTCGCCTTCACGCTCTTTGCGGTGGGGATCATCGGTACGGGTCTCCTTGCCGTACCGGTGCTGGCTGGGTCTGCGGCCTATGCGATCGGCGAGGCGCTCAAATGGCCAACAGGCCTGGACCGCAAGCCCCTGGCTGCCAAAGGCTTCTATGCCGTTCTGACGGCCGCCACATTGATCGGCCTGGCACTCAACTTTCCCGCGTCACAGCACTTCCTCCATGTGACGCCGATCAAGGCGCTGTTCATATGCGCGATCGTCAATGGAGTCGTGGCCATACCGATCATGGTCGTCGTGATGCTGATGGTCGGCAACCCGAAAGTCATGGGGAGATTCACTATGTTGCCCGGGCTCCTGCGGAATCTTGGCTGGACAGCCACCGTCGTCATGTTCCTGGCCACCACCGGGATGTTCGCCACCTTGAAAAACCAGTAAGAACCCACAGACCACAGGCCCGTGGAGGACCGCCAGGAGGTTCACATGTTCGCAGACATCAATGGCATCCAGATCGCCTACTCGGATGAGGGCGA
>CAIXHJ010000330.1 GCA_903919165.1 uncultured Holophagaceae bacterium | reverse complement strand
ACGGATCCCCGAGCTGGGTACGGTGCTCGACACCATCTACTGCCTGTTCGATTTCGAGCCAGAGCTGTTCCGCGGGTACCCCGTCGATGCCCGCTTCGTGGGCCATCCCCTGGTGGAGCTGGTGAGGCCGGAATGCGACCGCAGAACCTTCTTCCGGGAGACAGGCCTGGATCCTGCGAAACCGCTGGTGGCCCTGCTCCCGGGCAGCCGCAAAGGCGAGATCCAGCGTCTGCTTCCCCCCATGGTGGAACTGGCGCTGCGGTGGCGGCGTGACCAGCCTGAAGTCCAGTGGGTGCTGCCCGTGGCGCCGACGCTGGATTCCGCCTTCGTCCGCGCCTATCTCGGCGATGCCCCCGTGACGCTGGTGCAGGACCGCTCCTACGCCGCCCGGGCCTACGCGGTCGCCGCCCTGGTGGCCTCGGGCACCGCCACGCTGGAAACGGCCCTGCTGGGGACGCCCTTCGCCATCGTCTACCGGCTGAACGCCCTCACCTACCAGATGGCCAGGCGCATTGTGAAGGTGTCCCACTTCGGCCTCGCCAACGTGGTGGCGGGACGGGAGGTGGCCCCGGAATTGTTGCAGGATGAGGTCAATGCCGACCGCCTCGGGTTGGAACTGTCACGGTTGATGGATCCCGGAACGGCTCGGCGCATTCGCGCCGAGTTGGGAGAAGTGCGCGGGCACCTCGGCGAGCCCGGAGCCGCGGGGCGCGTGGCAGAGGATCTGCTGGGGAAGTTATGAGTGGGTTCTTCACCTCAACCCACGGCCTGTTCGCTGCATCTCAGAGGTGGAGGTGTTCATGACACCCTTCCTCCTGGTCATTCCCCTCATGGCCATGCAAGCCCCCCCAGTTCCCCTTCCAGAAGTGAAAGCTAAGGACTTGGCTCTCGCCCCCCGGGGGCCTATGCCGCCCCACTTCCGTGATGCTGGGTTTGAGTCCGGTCCCATGGGCTTGGCCCGGCGCGGGGCCCGGATGGGGCCCTCCATTCCGGCCCTCCAGCTCCCCGCCGGCAGCGTCCGGGTGAAGGACGCGATCCCGGACATCAGCGGGTGGCGGGCCTATGCCATCGAGGTGCCCGGTGGCGGGACTGTGAAGGCCCAGGTGGTGGAGGGACGGAAGGGCTGGTTCCGGGTGCTGGGCGTCAATGCCTGGGGCAGAGAGGAAGCCGGACTGCTGCAGAACCGCATCCACACAGGGGAACCCCAGGCCACCTACAAGAATCCTACCCCGGAGACCCGCACGATCTACTTCATCGTGGACACGCTGGATATCAACATGGTGGGCGAAGCCTATACCCTGGAGATCACTCGCGGCTAGGGCCCGCAGGGGCCTGCACCGAGGGTGAGAACAGGCGCTGGGGCAGCGCATCGGTGAAGGCCCGGCGCAAGGATTCCGGGGCTTTGTTCCAGGCTTTCATGGCGAGGGTTCGGCTGGGATAGGTGCCATAGCAGGCCTGCCAGAAGCGGAAACCGTCCTTCCTCACATAGGCCAGCACCATGATTTCCGTGGCCTTGGAACCTGCGGCCCGGGCGACCAGTTTGTGGCCATCGGCGCGGCCTGACACCACCAGGCGGAGTGTCCAGGATCCCTCCGGCGCGGCATCCTTCATCACTCCGCCCCGATGGAGCGCCTCGGAAAGATCCATGCGCTCCAGGGGCTTGACGGCCTCTCCGGAGTCCACCAGGTCCTGTTCCGTGAGCACCCGTCTCGGAGCTTCCACCCGCACCTCCACACTGCGCGAGGTCCCCCCGAGGAGGTTGCTCACGCTCAGGGTGTAGACCGTGGTCCGGTCGGGCACCACAGCGATGCTGGACTGGCCGTCCAGTTCGAGACCGCCGGGTTCCAGGCGCACTTTCACGTTGCCCTGGCAGAGCCAGTGCAGGTCCACCTGCTCGCCGGGCTTCACCACCGTCCGGCTCGCTTCGAAGGTGCAGACCGTGGCGGGAACGGGAAGGGCCGTGCTCAGATGCCCGAGCACGGACACTTCCACCGTGCGACTCTGGCCTCCCGCCGCATTGTTCGCCGTGATGGTGTAGCGGGTGCTCTCCAGGGGCGTGACGGTGACCTCGCTCTTGCCGTCCAGCTCGATGCCGCCGGGTTCCAGGCGCACCTTGGCGCTGCCCGCGCATTCCCATCTCAGCACCACCGGTTCCCCCGGCAGCACGGCCTTGGCGCTGGCGTCGAAGGCGCAGATGCGGGCGGGCTCGCCCAGGGCCATGCCAGGCGTCACGCGCACGTCCGCATGACCGAGTTCCGGGCCCCCTGGATGGGCATCGAAGATGCGGTAAGTGGTCGTGTAGGCCGGTCTCAAGGTCACCTGGTATCTCCCCGGAAGCACCATGCCGCCGGGCTCCAGGCGAATCTGCGGCATCTGCGGGCAGGTCCAGGCCAGCAGGACCGAATCGCCAGGGCGGACCTCCTGGGGTTCCGCTGATATGGAGACAGCAGATGGAGACTGGGCGAGGAGGACAGCCAGGGACAGGAGCGGGAGCATCCAGTGAGTGTACGCGCTCAATTCCCCAGATAGGTGAACCAGAACCGCACGCCGAGGTACTGGCTTTCATAGCCTTCCGGGAGATGCTGAAGGGGTGCGGAGCGGAGGACGGCCATGCGGGCGCTCTCGTCCATGGCGGCGTTCCCGCTGGGAATCTCGACGCGCACGCGGTCCAGGCTGCCGTCCTTGGCGATGCGGAAGTAGATCTGCACCCGGCCCTGGGTGCTCGACACGCGGTTCCAGTTCCCTGTGATGCGGGACTGCACCTGCTGGAGGTACCAGGTGTAGGGGAAGTCGCCATCCACGCCACCCACGAGGCCCACGCCGCCCTGCACGCCGGAGGTGGGGTTGAGCCCCGGGATGCCGCTGCCCGCGCCGAAGGCAGCGCCGTTGCCCGTCCCCACCGCGCCCGTCATGGGATTGGGCGTGGCGGTCTTGCCCTTGGCGGCGGTGGTGCCCGCGCCTTGGCTGGCCGTGTCCTTGTTGTCGCCCTTGGCGGCGGATTTGGTGGTCTTCGTGGCGAAGGGGTCGGGGGCGGTGGCCGAAGGTGCCGTCTCGCGGGCTGGGGCCACCTCCTCCACGCGCCGAAGGCGTTCCCCGGACTTGCCCACTGCCATAGCCTCTGAACCGCCTGAGGCGCCTGCCAGGGCCGCCGGCAGGTTCACCCAGGTGACCTTGACATCTTCCGGTTTGTCTTCGGGGCCACCCCGTGGCCAGAAGAAGGCAGCGCCCAGCGCCAGGTGCAGACTCAGGCTCAGGGCCAGACCCGGCCCCCAGCGCAGCTCGCCCAGGTGCTTGCGGCTTCGAAGAAAGACCTGGAGGTCCTGGCTCATTTCACCTCGATGGGACGTGCAGCTGGCGCGGCGGCGGTGACGAAGCCCACCTGGGTGAAGCCCGCTTCGCGAATGGCGTCCACCACCTGGATGACGCGGCCGTAGGGCACGTTGTGATCGGCCCGCACCAGCACGGGTCGCTTGCCGCCACTCTGGGCCTTGGCCTTCAACTGGTTGGCCAGTACGGGCAGGGCCATGAAGGCCTGGCCGAACTGCAACCGCCCGTCGAAGGTGATGGAGACGGTGAGAGCCTCGCTCTCCAGGTTCCGGCCCGTGCGGCTCTCGGGCAGCTTCACGTCCACGCCGGTCAGCATCATCGGCGCCGCGATCATGAAAATGATGAGCAGCACCAGCATCACGTCGATGAGCGGCGTCATGTTGATGCTGGCCATTTCGTCGCGCCTGGATCCTGGGGTGAATGCCACGGAAACCTCGGTCAAGTCGCTCCAGTCTAACGTGCGGCAGTCACTTCCAGCCCAGCCCCATCGCCCCCAGCGTCACCAGCACGACGCCGATCCATTGGCGCGCCCCGGGACGCTCCCCGAGGGCCAGGGAGAAGACCACGGTGAACGCCACGGAAGTATTGCGGATCGTGGCTACCGCCGCGGCTCCCGCCATGGAGAGGGCCACCAGAAACAAGCTGAAGCTAAGGGCGCACAGGAACCCCGCCATCAGCACCAGGCCAGGTTCTTCGGGGAGGACGCGGAAGGCGGCGGGCCCCCTTCGCCGGATCCGCACGATGGTCTGGATCGGCAGGCCTACGGCCATCGAAAGACTGTAGAGCGCCAGTGGATGGGCCCCGTGGGCCAGCGACAGTTTGTAGAACAGGCTGTAGCCCGCGATGAAGATGCCTGTGAGCAGCGCCCAGGGCAAAGCTCCACGGTTCCTTCCCTGCCCCGAAGTTGATCCCAGGAAACCCAGTCCAGTGCAAACCACCAGAACGCACACCAGCGAGGTCCAATGGAAGGACTCGGCCAGGAACAGCACGGAAACGGGCCACAGGAAAGCGATGGAACTCCCTCGCATCCAGCTGTAGCTCCAACCTAGGGGCGCCTTTTCCAGGGAACGCACTAGCCCCACGAAATAGCCACCTTCGCACACACCTGCGGCCAGCCCCCAGAAAACAGCCGGGGCCCCGGCAAAGGCCTTGCCCGGAATGAACGGAATGGCCGCCGCCGAGAGCAGTATGGACACCGCGAAAACCCCGGCGGAAGCGGAATCCAGGTCCCTGGTCCTCTTCAGCATCACGTTCCACAAGGCGTGGATGACCGCGGACGCGAATGCGAGAAGAACCGCCGTCAGCGGCACGGGAGCTCCACGGTGCCCGCAGAACGAGCAGGCCCTTTATAGCACCAAGTCGCCATCCGCTCAGAGAGCCCCATTTCCAACCGAAAGGGTGTCATATGGCGGTCGAAAACAATTTCCTTCTTTCTTTTTTCCTTTCAATGAATGTCTGTAGCCTTCCGCACACCCAAGTTGATTCTTCCCACCCCCACCCAATCTGGAATCTTCGGATTCCCCCGGAGGCGAACATGACACTGCGCATCACCCTCGGTCCCACTGCCACCGCCGCGCTTCTGCCGGCGTGGCTGTTCCCGCCCTGGCCCAGGAGGAGGGTCAGGGCCGTCACATTGGCAACGTGTTCATTCCGGATACCAGCATCGAGCGCTCGGAGGATATTGGTGCCCGGGCACACACCAACCACAAGATTTTCGTAGGACCCGCAAACGGTCTAGGCTCCGCGGGCGGTCTCGGCCCCTCTGGCGGGATGACGCCGAATCAGGTCCGCGCATTCTACGGCGTCCCCTTCACTACCACCGCCGGCAGCGGCGTCATCGTGATCATCGACGCCTACGATTACGCCACTGCGCTCTCTGACTTCAACGTGTTCTCCTCGCAATTCGGCCTGCCCCTTGAGAGCCCCCACCCACCGCTGGGTGGGGGCTTTGTGGGTCAGCACCCAACACCTCTGACAGGGTCATGGGGCGATTCGCACTGAACCCGGAATGGCGCGCATCCAGGCACTCAGCTTTGAGGTTCGCAATTCCATTCTGGACCCGGAGTTGTCGGTCACCAGGGCAGCCTCGCAGATCGAGGCGCCGAGCCCCCAATCCCCGGGGGATACGCCTATTGACCTATTGCTGCACGGGTCTTCGCAACCCATATTTCAGCTCCCCACCAGAGAGGTGTGGAATGAGCTTAGAAAAAACAATCATCGACCTGACCTCTAAGACCTCAAGCGGAGGCACTTGCTGGATCGGAAACCTACCCTTCACTGTCTCGTT
>CAIXHJ010000329.1 GCA_903919165.1 uncultured Holophagaceae bacterium | reverse complement strand
TTCCAGGGTCTGCCGGCCCGCATCTGCTGGATCGGCGCGGGTGAGCGCCACCTGGCGGGACTGAAGTTCAACGAGTTGGTGAGGACCGGCAAGGTGAAGGCGCCCATCGTCATCGGCCGTGACCACTTGGACAGCGGTAGCGTGGCCAGCCCCAACCGCGAGACCGAGGCCATGAAGGACGGCTCGGATGCCGTGTCCGACTGGGCCTTCCTCAACGCCATGACCGGCGTGGCGGGCGGCGCGTCCTGGGTCAGCATCCACCAGGGAGGTGGCGTGGGCAT
Source organism: uncultured Holophagaceae bacterium (assembly GCA_903919165.1). Classification (GTDB taxonomy): domain Bacteria; phylum Acidobacteriota; class Holophagae; order Holophagales; family Holophagaceae; genus Geothrix. The sequence goes on along the minus strand of CAIXHJ010000329.1, from coordinate 5,367 downwards.
GGGCTACAGCCAGCACGCGGGCGTGGTCATCGTGGCCGATGGCACTGATCGCGCGGACCGCTGTCTCGCCCGGGTGCTCTGGAATGATCCTGCCACAGGTGTCTTCCGCCACGCTGACGCAGGCTACGAATCGGCCCGAGCACATGCCGATGCCATCGGACTGCACATTCCAATGAAGGGTTAACAGAAGGGCCCCACCACGAAGACAGGAGGACCACGAAGAAGATCATGGATTCCTGCTTCGTGGTCTTCGTGGTAAATCCTGCCCAGGATTCCATGATCCAATCAGATCGAGGTAGACCATGTCCCGACCCTGCCCCTGCACCTCGAAGAAGCCCTATGACCGCTGCTGCGGGCCCTTCCATGCGGGTACTGCGATGCCTGAGACCGCGGAACAGCTGATGCGCTCGCGCTTTTCCGCCTACGCCCTGGCCAAGGTGGATTACTTGATCTCCACTCGCCCTGAGGCCAAGCGCGCTGATGAGAACCGAGAAGAACTTGAGCAATACTGCAAGTCCGTCAGCTGCGTGAGCCTCAAGATCATCAGCAAGGAGAAGGGCGGCCAGGCTGATGACACTGGTATCGTCACCTTCCACGCCAGCATCCAGGCCAGCGGACGGCGCAGTCTCCACATCGAAACCAGCTCTTTTTCCAGGGAACGCGGGAAATGGGTCTATGCGGATGGAACGGTGAAGGGGTAGATTAATCGTGTTTCAATTCTTTATGCCGGAATTCCACCTCTGAGGGCTTGATTCCGATAATCTATCCGAGGTCAGACATGGATGGTGAGCCGATTAACTTCCGTCGTGCAGACCACGGAGCCCGGGTTCTCGTGGTCGATGACGATCCATTGGCCCGCCTGAGCGTTCGTGCCATGTTGGAGCGCGGCCACTACCAGGTGGAAACAGCCGATGGAGGAGCAGAAGGCCTTGCGCTTCTCTCATCCTACAGCCCGGAACTGGTACTCCTGGATATTCAGATGCCAGACATGGATGGGCTGGAAGTCTGCCGTCGGATCCGTGAAATGCCGAATGGCGAACTGCTGCCCATCCTTTTCCTGACAGGGGATGAAAGCCCGGATTTACACGCCCAGGCCTTCCAAGCCAAGGGGGACGACTTCCTGCGGAAACCCGTCCTCTCCGCGGAACTGATTGTCAGGATCCGCAGTCTCATGCGGCTCAAGCGGCTCCAGTCGGAAATCCAGGCTGATCGGGACAATCTGCTCAACCTCCAGAAACAACGGGAACAGCTCTTTGAATTCATCGTGCATGATCTGAAGAACCCCCTTTCGGCCATCCAGATGGGTCTGGATCTCCTAGACGCCAAGGACGAAAACGACCCCAACGCTCAGGGCCAAATCCACCGGCTCCGTGGCACGGCACGCTACATGGGGCGGATGATCGAAAACATCCTTGATATCGGGCGGGCCGAGCAGGTCGGACTGGAACTCCACAAGACCCTCATCCCGCTAAGCAGTTGGATTCCAAACTTACTCAAGGAGGTGGAATCCCAGGCCCATTACCGGAATCATGAGCTGTCCTGGAGTTGCCCGGCCGAACTGGAGGTGGAGGCCGATCAGGAATTCCTCCGGAGGCTGCTCCTGAACCTCCTCGACAATGCGTTGAAGTATTCTCCTTCCGGCAGTCACACGTGGATCGAAGCCCGGTCTACGGACCATTGTGTGCGCATCGAGGTGCGGGACCAGGGCCATGGGATCCCCGAACACCTGCGTGGAGAGATCTTCGGAAAATTCGTACGCCTCGCAGGAAGAGGGCACGATACGCCATCCGGTTCTGGCCTTGGCCTTGCCTTCTGCCAGCTGGTGGCCGAAGCCCACGAGGGGCGGATCTGGGCGGAAGAGAATTCGCCCAGAGGAAGTGTGTTCCTGGTGGAGATTCCCTTAGCCCGCACTGCCAACCACAGGGAAACGGGCGCAGAAGCCAAGGACCCCACCAGGGAATCGACAGGAACCTGATCTAGCTGCCCTTGACCTGCTCGGCGCCTATCGTCTGCCTTGGGCTCAGGGTGAGTGGCATCCGCGCGGATAGGCCCCGCTGGGACCAACGGATAGTGACTCTCAATGAAGCCCTGGATCCTTCTCGCCTGCCGCGACGGCGATGGTTAGCTGGTTCTGCTTCGGCGGCAAGGGGCAGGTGGCGAAGTGCGTGAAAGCGCAAGGTGGATTAATGGCCCGGTTGAAGTCCAGGACCACCTTGCCGTCTCTCGGCATGTCGGCGTAGAGGAACCGGCCGGCCGCATAGGTGTCGTGGGCGCTGGTAGAGTCCTTGAAGATCAGGAACAATTCCGGATGTTCGGGATCCTCGACCATGGGTTCCAAGGTGATTTCGTGGCCAGCCAGCTTGAACCTTAGCAGACCCGGCGCCGTCATGGATTCGGTAGTCCCAAGCACGGTCGGAAGGTCGCGGATCCGCGGCTTCGCATAGGAAATGAAATCCGCCTCCACTCGCCAAGCCGGGTCCACCGGATACCGGGGTACCCCGTGGAAAGCCTTGCGGGTGGGCGCCTCAGGATCCTTGAGGCGGATCCCGAACCGGTTCCCCCGGCGGATCACATAGAAACGGACCCGGCCGGCTTGAAGGATGTCCGGCTTCTCATCCGCATCGGAAACCAGGACTGCCTCGACGGCAGGCTTCCCATTCATGAGGATGCCGCTTCCGGGCAGCGGAAGGAAGTGCACGGTCGTGCCGTCCAGGATGAACAGACCCGCATGGGCGGGGGCGGCCCAGTCCGGCAGCAGCACCGCGGAACCCGGGGCCGACCCGAGCGTGTTCTTCCCGGGATTCAACCAATCCCGGCCGATGAGGCTCAACCATCCGTCCTCTGCCAGAAGCCGGGCGATGCGCTCTGCGTGCCAGGTATCCACAGCCTTGATATAGGCATCCTGGGTCCGCGCCGACACGCAAAGGAGGCAGATGGGCAAGAGAGCGAGGGCGTGTTTCATGGTGACCATCGTACCAGTGCGGTGATGCCCTTGCTCTTCAGAACGGTAGGATGATGGCTGCGCCCTCGTCCTGAATGGAGTCTCCATGCGCCGTTTCGCTCTGCTCCTGCTTGTCGTGTCTTCTCTTCCCATCGGCGCGGGCGATGGTCCGCGGCGCCCGATCCATACCTATTCCATCGTGGCTCGGGACGCGGCCACAGGGGATCTGGGCGTGGCGGTCCAGAGTCACTGGTTCTCTGTGGGTTCAGTGGTGCCCTGGGCAGAGTCTGGTGTGGGCGCCGTGGCCACCCAGAGTTTCACGGAACCCAGCTACGGTGCCCTCGGCCTCACGCTCATGAAGGGGGGCAGGTCCGCGCCAGAGGCGCTGAAGGCTCTGCTGGCGGCGGATACCGACCGCGAAGTCCGTCAGGTGGCCATGGTGGATGCCCAGGGCCGTGCCGCTGCGCACACGGGCACCAAGTGCATCCAGGCGGCGGGTCACGAGGTGGGTGAGGGCTTCACGGTGGAGGCCAACCTCATGGACAAGACCACGGTCTGGCCCGCCATGGCCAGGGCTTTCCGCGCTGCCAAAGGCGACCTCGCGGACCGCCTCCTGGCGGCCCTCCGCGCCGCCCAGGCAGAGGGCGGCGACATCCGCGGCCGCCAGAGCGCGGCCATCCTGATCGTCAAGGGCAAGGCGTCGGGACAGCCCTGGAACGATCGATTGTTCGATCTGCGCGTGGAGGACAACCAGGATCCCCTGAAGGAACTGGGCCGCCTGGTTCAGCTGCGCCGCGCCTACCGTCTGATGGACGAGGGGGATGGCTACGTCACGGCCGGAAAGTGGGCCGAGGCCAAGACCGCCTACGAGGCCGCCGCGAGCCTGGCCCCAGGAATCTGGGAGATGCTCTTCTGGCAGGCCGTGGCTCTGGCTTCGGGCGGCAAGCTGAACGAGGCCCTGCCCATCTTCAGGCAGGTGTTTGCCGCCGAGCCTTTCTGGAAGCGCCTTGTTCCAAGGCTCGCCGAAGTGGATCAGCTGCCCAAGGATCCTGCTCTGCTGAGGAGTATCGAAGCTCAGTGAAAGAAAAGGATTCAGCACGAAATTTCAATCCGTCTCGCGTGTCGGCGCAGCCGATACACGAGACAGAATGAATCATCGCGGTAGATCAGTTTCCCCTTTCTTTCTGCTCAAACTTCGGGGCCATGAGCATTCTCAGCCCATATAGGACGGCCCCCACGAAGATGAAGCTGTCGGCGAGGTTGAAGGTCCAGTAGTGCCAGCTGCCGAAAACGAAATCGAGGAAGTCCACCACGGCACCGCGAAGGTAGCGGTCCAGGCTGTTCCCCAGGATCCCACCCAGGATGAAGCCCAGGGCCACCCGGTCCCAAGTGGCCGTGCCCTTCTCCAGGAACATCCGGCCGATGATGAGCAGCGCCGCCAGACCTGCCAATGCAAAGAGGATGTACCGCGCCATGGACGGAATCCAGGTGAGGCTGCCGAAGATGGCGCCCCGGTTGAACCCCAGGGTGAGGTAGAAGAATCCCTTGATGACGGGTTTCGACTCGCCCTCGGCCAGCAGGTTCAGGATCCAGGTCTTGGAACCCAGATCCATCGCCAGCACGCCCGCGGGAAGCAGCAGCCAGAGGAGACGGCGCACTAGGTCCCCACCACTGCAGCACACCGGACACAGAGCGCCGCGTCTTCGCCATGGCCGTGCCCGCCCTTGTGGTTCCAGCAGCGGGGGCACTTGGTACCGGCATGAGCGCCAACGGTGGCGTGGTATGCCCCTGGTACGGGATCGCCCATGTCTCGCGTATGGCCGGACACGACCAGCAGATCGTCCAGAGGTTCCCCAAGGCTGTCCAAGAGTTCCCAGTCGGCCGCAGTCAGCGTGATGGTTGCTTCGGCATCCAGGCTTGTTCCCACTTGCTTAGTGGCTCGGTAGGGCTCCATCGCAAAGTGGACTGATTCTCGAACCTTCCAGAGCAATTCCCACTTCGCCTCTTCGTCTTCCCAGCTGAGTTCCGGGAACCGCTGCTCATGGACGCTGCCGGTGCACCCGGGTATCTGCTCCCAGGCCTCGTCGGCGGTGTAGCTCATGACCGGCGCCAGCATGGTGCACAGGCCCTGGGCCAGCTCCCAGCAGGTCTGGCGGCAGCTGCGGCGGCGGGGTGAATCCAGCGCGTCGCAGTAGAGGCGGTCCTTGATGATCTCGAAGTACCGGCCGGAGAGCTCCAATTGGCAGAAGCCGTGGATGGCCTGGGTGGCCCGGTGGAACTCGAAGCTCTTGTAGGCGTCACGCGCCTCGGCGGTGGCGCGGGCGAAGGCATCCAGCACCCAGCGGTCCAGGGGTGCGAGGTCTGCGGGCGCGACGGAATCCTTGGCGGGATCGAAGCCCGCCAGGGCGCCCAGCAGGAACCGCAGG
>CAIXHJ010000328.1 GCA_903919165.1 uncultured Holophagaceae bacterium | reverse complement strand
GGGGATACCACCGGGCTCGTCGCGCATATGCGGCACACTTTCGGGGACCACCCGGTCCACATGGCCTAGTAGCGGATGCGGGGGTCGAACAGAGTGTAGGAGAGGTCTACCGCCAGGTTGAGCAGCGCGTACACGAACGCAAAGAGCAAGGTCACTCCCTGGATGATCGCGTAGTCCCGCTGCAGCACCGCGTCCACCGTGAGTCGTCCCAGTCCCGGCAGCGCAAAGACGCTCTCCGTGATGACCACTCCGCCGATGAGCAGGGCGAACCCCACCCCGATCGTGGTGAGGACGGGGACGGCGGCGTTTTTCAGCGCGTGGAGAAAGAGCACGCGGGAGGGTCGTAGCCCTTTGGCGTACGCGGTGCGGACGTACTCAGAATGCAGTACTTCCAGCAGGCTGGCGCGGGTGATGCGCGCCAGCAGCGCCATGTAGACCATCCCCAGGGCAAGCGTCGGGAGGATCAGGTGCTTGACGAAGGGGGTGAATCCCTCTCGGAAGCTCACGTAGCCTTGCACGGGGAGCAGGTCGAGTTTCACCGAGAAGACGAAGATCAGGAGGAAGCCCAGCCAGAAGATGGGAACGGAAAATCCCCCCACCGTGAAGACCATGACCGCTCGGTCGATCAGGGAGCCGGCCTTCCAGGCTGCGAGGACCCCCATCGGGATCGCCAGCAGGATCGCGAAGATGAGCGTGCTCGCCGCCAGGGCCGCCGTGGGCTCGACCCGCTGTAGGATGAGCTGGCGCACAGGCAGTCGCGAGTGCAAGGAGACCCCGAGGTCCCCCTTGAGTAGGCTCGTCACGTACAGGCCGAACTGGACATGGATGGGCTTATCCAGGCCGAGCCCGGCGCGGATCTTCTGGATGTTCTCGGGCGTGGCGTAATCGCCGGCGATGATCGCCGCCGGGTCCCCGGGGGCGATGCGCACCAAGAGGAACACGAACACGACCACGACGCCCATGACGGGCAGGGTCGCCAGGATGCGTCGCAGGATGTAGGCCAGCATGGAGGAATCCTCGGAACCACAAAGTGGCGCTGCAGGGCCAGCGGGTCCCGCCGTCTGCCCTGCAGCGCCGCGAATGTCGCCTAGTGCTTCACCATGCTCCAGAACACGCCAAAGGGCGTCTCAACAATGTGGCTGAGTCGATCCTTCCGGTAGGCCGCGTACGAGAAGAACTCGCCCAGCGGCACGTAGGGAATGTCCTCCATCAGGGCGCTGTGGTACTCGGCCAGCCCCTTCTTGAAAGCCTCGGTGCCCGCGGTCAGGTCGGCCAGCTCATCCAGCGCCTTGCTCGCGCGGGGCGAGCAGGCCCAACCGAACCAGGCCTTGTCGCAGGCCGTGGAGATGTTGGCATGTCCCCATGGATCCTTGAGCGCGGCGTATCCGGACGTGGTATGAAAGATGTGCCACCCGGCCGGATTCTTGGACGGCGGATCCTTGACCGGGCGGCGCGAGGTGAGCGTCCCCCAGTCCATAGCTTGCAGGTCCACGTTCACCCCCAGCTTTCGCAGCATGGCCGCCGTGGTGAGGGAGGCGGCGTTGATCGTGGCGAAGTCGCTGGGGGCCATCACCACCATTTTCTCGCCCTTGTACCCGGCCTCGGCGAGGAGCTGCTTGGCCTTCTCGAGGTCCTGCTTCTTCAGCAGGTCGGCCCCGGCGTCCGTCTCCAGCCAGCCCTTGCAGCCCAGATAGGAGTAGCAAGTGCGCCAGTTCTGAGCATCGCCGGCGATGGCCTGCAGGTAGTCCGGCTGATTCACCATCAGCATGAGGGCCTGGCGAGCCTTGACGTTGTCGAAGGGCGGCACCAGATGGTTCGGGTGGATCTGCATCTGATAGACGTCTGACTGATACATGCCCACCGCGGGGTTCTTGCGCAGCAGCGGCCACTGGTCGACTTGCGGGCGCTGGAGGTAATCCACCTCCCCCTTTTCCAATGCCGCCACGGCGGTGGACTGGTCCGGGATGACGATCCACTCGACCCGCTCGACATTCACCGTCTTGCCACCCGCGTAATAGCTGGCCGGCTCCTTGCGGGGCACGTAG
>CAIXHJ010000327.1 GCA_903919165.1 uncultured Holophagaceae bacterium | reverse complement strand
TCGCTTTGTCGTGCTCACCAGTGTGAACCGGGACGACCTGACCGACGGTGGTGCCGCCCACTTCGCCGAAACCATCATCGCCATCCGGCACCGCAACCCCAGCGTAGACGTGGAGGTGCTGGTGCCCGATTTCCTGGGCAACCTGGACGCCGTGGCCCGTGTGGTGGGCGCCGGCCCCGTCGTGTTCAACCACAACACCGAGACGGTGCCCAGCCTCTACCCCGAGGTACGGCCCGCGGGCAGGTTTGAGCGCAGCCTTCACGTGCTTGCTCACGCGAAGGCCATGGGAACAGCCCTGTATGGGTTCGGATTCCGTACCAAGAGCGGCCTCATGCTGGGGCTGGGTGAGACCGAACCCGAGTTGATGGCTACCTTCGAGGCCTTGGTCGGCGCGGGCGTCGACATCCTGACATTGGGCCAATACTTGCGGCCCACCCGCCACCAGCTTCCCGTGAAGCGCTATATGCCTCCCGACGAATTCGCAGCCCTGGGCGAGAAGGCGAAGGCTTTCGGCTTCACCACCGTCTATGCTGGCCCCCTCGTGCGTTCGAGCTTCAACGCCCATGAGGTGGCCACCTTGAAAGGCATGTCGATCGCGTGATTTTGATCAGCCCCGCCGTGGTTCCACCACGATCGCCGTGGGCTCGGCGGGACAGGCGAACACACAAATTCCGCACCCGGTGCAGGTCTCAGTATCCACCACGGGATGCCCGATGGTCTCCCCTTCGACGGGCTTAGAGATACGAATGGCCTCCTCCGGGTAGGGACAGCGGTCCACGCAAATGCGACAGGCGCGGGCGTCGCGATCCACCGTTTCCCAGGTGACGCACCGGGCTTGTTTCACGCGAGCGGTGCCCATGCGCGTAGCCCTGGGTCCATCGATCACGGTGCCACCGGCCAGGGTGCGCTTGGGCCAGATCAGGGCCTTATCCTCGCAGACGGCGATGCAGGGCAGCGTGGTGCAGAGGAAACAGGGGACACTGCGCGGGTCGATGTAGGGCGTCTTCAGCGCCAGGCCCGCCGAAGGCGGTGCCACGAGGATGGCATTCTCGGGGCAGGCCCGCATGCACTTGTCGCAGCGGGTGCATTTTGTAAGGAATTCCAACTCGTCGAGGGCGCCGGGAGGCCGCAACAGTTTGGGCCCCAGTCCCGTGACCGCCTCTTCGAGGCTGTTCGCCACAAACCCTGCGAGCAGGGTGCCCAGGGACTTGAAGAAGTCGCCACGTTCCTGGGGTTCATCAAGCTTCTTGGCCACGTCAGGGTCTGTCTTCAGAGTGGATGCGAGTCGCGACGGATCCAGCCGCGTGATCCAACAAGGATGTGGCCGCAGGACGACGTGGTTCGTCGTTCACCATTCGCTGAGCGAATAGGGCCGCATCGGCGCAGCCGATGGCGGGGGCGAAGCCCTGAGGGCTACAGGACCGAGCCAGGGCCGCAGACGCCGCTGGGCGCACGGCTGGCCCCGTCCTGGAGGGCAAGGGGCAGCGCCCGGCGCGATACCGTGTCAAGCTCCTCGTCAATAGTGCTGCTATTGCCATCGTCGCTTTCCTTGTCTCACTTGGGCGGTGCCCCTTGCGCGGCCACACCCCACTCTGAAGACAGACCCTACTACATGAGTCCGAGAACCCGCATGGTGGGGCGAAGCACTCCCCAGAGCACGGGATCAAAGCCCAGGGTGAGCATGGCGGCCTTTCCGTCGCCGGTGAGATCCGCATGGGCCAAGAGCTCTGCGCTCACGGCCACATCCCGGGAACTGGGCGTGGCCTCCACCCACGTCACACCTGCCGGCGCCTCCTTCTTCGTCAGGCTCTGCCCTTCGGCGGCTCGGATCTGGAGGATCAACAGGTCCCCATGGAAGGAGGGCACCCGGATCTCCATCAGCCGGCCCTTCCCCACCACTGGCGTGACGGGAACGACTTCGAAGGCCTGTCGGTAACCCAGCTTGGTCAAGTCCGGGTCCTCTCCATTGAGGACCGCGAGCGTCTGCTCCACAAGACCATCCAGGCCCCGGTCCCCCATCCAGGCCACCGAGCGCAGGTGGGTTCCGGCCACCTCGCCCACACCATTGAGGAGGGATGGGATCAGGGCCAGCACCTGCTCGAGGGCCGGCCGGCCCCTCAGCGACTTGACGCCCTGCGGCCAGGCCCCGGCCAGCGGAAGGGGCTCGATTCTCGCTTCCGGCTCGGGCCGAAGGTCCAGGATGCGCCCCGGGAAGCCCTCCAACAGCTCGAAATCGGGCGTGTCCGCCAGGATGACCACATCCAACCCCTCGAGCAGTAGCTTGCTGGGCGCGAAGACCACCAGATCGCCGACCTCTTCTTCCACCGTGAGCGCGCCGATGGAGAGAGGCACCACGGAAGCATCCCGGGCCTCCAGGGCGCCCACGAGTTCGCGGCCCAGCAGCGTCTGGGCGCCGATGACGGCGAGTTTCAGCATGTCGACCCTTTCGATGTCAAACCCGAACGGCGGACTCCTCCGCCGGGACATGATCCTTCAAGGCGGCGGCCACTGGGCCCGTTAGGAACCGTCGCGTTTGATCTCCGGCCCGGCCCGTGAATCTGGAGGCGTTCAGCAGGGTGGTCAGTTCCGCTTCATTCGTGGCCCAGGCGGGATCCGCGGCCAGGAGTTTCAGCAACTCGTTGGGGCGCCCCTCCGCCTTGATGCGGTGCCCGGCTTCAAGGGCTGCCACGCGGAAGCGCTCGTGCAGGTCCTGACGGTCACCGCCGCGCTTCACGGCTTCCACGAGCAGCACCTCGGCGGCCATGAAGGGCAACTCCTGGGCAAGGCGCGCCTCGATCATTTTCGGGTAGACCACGAGCCCCGAAGCCACGTTCCGGAAAAGGACCAGGATCGCATCGACGGCCAACAAACCCTGGCTGATGGTGAGGCGGCGATGCGCACTGTCGTCCAGGGTGCGCTCCATCCATTGGCTCGCACTGGTCTGGTAGGTGGAAGGCATCAGGCCCAGCACGAAGCGGGCGAGGCTGTTGATGCGCTCCGAGCGCATGGGATTGCGCTTATAGGGCATGGCGCTGGATCCAATCTGCTTCGTCTCGAAGGGTTCCTCGACCTCCTTCAGGTGCTGGAGCAGACGAAGGTCGCTGGCGAACTTGGATGCGCTGGCGGCGATGCCGCAGAGGACCTGGCCGATCCTGTCTTCCAGCTTGCGCGTGGCGGTCTGGCCCGAGACAGGGATGGCAGGAAAGCCCACCTTGGCGCAGAAACGCTGCTCCAGGGCCTCCACCTTGGCGCCGTCACCTTCGAACAGCTCCAGGAAGCTGGCCTGGGTCCCTGTGGTACCCTTCACACCACGTACGGGCGTCGTGCGGATGACGTGGTCAAGATCCTCGAGGTCCAGCAGAAGGTCCTGGATCCAAAGTGTGGCGCGCTTTCCTACGGTGGTGGGCTGGGCTGGCTGGAAGTGGGTGAATCCGAGGGTGGGCTGATCCTGCCACTGGGTCGCGAAGGTGGACAGGGCCGCGATCACATCCCGCAGGCGGCGGCGCAACAGGCTCAGCGCCTCCTGGGCGATGAGTAGGTCGCCGTTGTCGGTGACGAAACAGCTGGTGGCGCCCAGGTGGATGATGGGGCGCGCACTTGGGGCCTGCTCGCCCCAGGCATGGATCGCCGCCATCACGTCATGTCTATAAGCGGATTCGTGTTTCGCGATGGCGTGGAGGTCCACCTCGTCCTGGGTGGCCCTCAGTTCGGCGATTTGGGCCTTGGACACAGGGAGCCCGAGCTCAGACTCAGCCTCCGCCAGGGCAATCCACAGCCGCCGCCACACCCGCTGCCGATAGAGTGGGGAAAGCAGGCGCACCATAGCCTTGCTGGCGTAGCGGCTGGCCAGGGGATGCTCGAATCGCTCCAGTTCGGGACCGTCATGGGGCGGAAGGAAGGCCATGGGAACTCCTGGGCTTCAGTGTCGCACAGGCTCTGAGCTGTGATCCCGCTCACGAAGAGCGTCCCTTGGTGGCGGCTCTCCGGGGCTAGGATAGGGGCATCACCCGGGAGTCCCCATCATGTATGAAGTGATCCGAACCTCTGATCCCGCCGTGTTTCAGGCCCTGGAGTTGGAGGTCCAGCGCCAGCGCCATCACCTGGAACTCATCGCCTCGGAGAACTACGCCTCCCGCGCTGTCATGCAGGCCATGGGTTCCCACTTCACCAACAAGTACGCAGAAGGCTATCCGGGCAAGCGGTACTACGGCGGCTGCGGTCAGGTCGACATCATTGAGAACCTCGCCCGCGATCGTGCCAAGCAGATCTTTGGCGCTGATCACGCCAATGTTCAGCCCCACAGCGGCGCCCAGGCCAACATGGCTGTCTACCTCGCCGCATTGAAGCCCGGCGACACGGTCCTGGGACTCGACCTGGCCCACGGCGGACACCTGACCCACGGCCACCCCCTCAACAGTTCCGGAATCCTCTACAAGTTCGTGCCCTACCATGTCCGTCGGGAAGACGAGCGGGTGGACATGGATGAGGTCCGTACCCTAGCCCTCCAACATCGACCCAAAATGATCGTGGTGGGTGCCTCCGCTTACAGCCGGACCTGGGACTTCCCCCTCTTCCGCCAGATTTGCGATGAAGTGGGTGCCCTGCTGATGGTGGACATGGCCCATGTCGCAGGCCTCGTCGCGACTGGACACCACCCGAACCCCGTTCCTGATTCGGATTATGTAACTACAACGACCCACAAGACCATGCGAGGCCCTCGTGGTGGCCTGATCCTGTGCAAGGCCCAGTACGCCAAGGACCTCGATCGCGCCGTCTTTCCAGGGATCCAGGGCGGTCCGCTCATGCATGTGATCGCAGCAAAGGCAGTGGCCATGCACGAAATCCAGCAACCCGAGTTCACGGCCTACAGCGGCCAAGTGATCCGTAATGCCCAAGCGCTCGCCAAGGGCCTCCAGGAACGAGGTTGGCGCATCGTCAGTGGTGGCACAGATAACCATCTATTTCTGGTGGACTTGCGGGACCACGGCCTGCTGGGTCACGAGGCTGAGGAGTGCCTCCACCGCGCCGGGATGACGACCAACAAGAACGGCATTCCCTTCGACCCCAACCCGCCTCTCAAACCCTCCGGTGTGCGCCTGGGCAGTCCCGCCCTCACGACCCGCGGCATGAAGGAGGAGGAGATGGACCAGATCGCCCGCTTCTTCGACCTGACCCTCCGCCACCGCGCCGACGAAAGTACCTTCGCCCGGGTTCGCCAAGAGGTCTTCCACCTCACGGACCAGTTCCCCATCCCTGAATAGATTCGGCCCCACCCGTTCCCGCCGGACCGCCGCAACAACGCCTCGCATTTTGGCAATATGGTGGTTAGGTGGGGGATGCCATGGTCATGGCTGATGGGCTGTTCGTCTACGGAACACTCCGGGAAGGCGGCTCTAATCACGCCTGGCTGCTGCGCACCCAACCCGAGGGTCTGACACGAGCCTGGGTCGGGGGACGCCTCTTCCACCTGCCCGCGGGCTACCCTGCCCTGGTACCCGGTGTGGACCCCGGGACACCGCCGCCAGGCCCTGGTTGGGTGCGAGGGGACTTCGTCGGTTACGAGGACGGGGCTGACCTCGAATCCGCCCTGGCGGACCTAGACCCCCTTGAAGGCGTGGAGGAGGGACTCTTTACCCGGGAGGTGCTGACCGTCCTGCTCGAAGGAGGCCACCGTTACCAGGCCTGGGTCTATGTGTTCCACGTGGAACGCTTGCCGAGACTGCAACGAGAGGCTGTGGAAGTGCTGGGTGGTGACTGGGCTTCTTACCTCTAAGGTAAAACGGCCCGAGCTTGCCCGCACCGGTTTGCGCAAGACCTATTGCCTTGGGTCTTCCCCTACAGATCAAGCTTCGGCTGTTCACCATTTTCGTCGGGTCCCGGGTGGGCCACTTCGGGCTCCCCCAAGTCCTCTTCCTCGTCCAGAGCCATGGCGCTGGCGTCGATCTTGGCAAGGCCCACTACGCGGTCGGCGGCGCTGGCAAGTTTGAGAAGGCCGACGCCCTGGGCGTTGCGCCCGGTCTTCCGGACCTCGTCGATGAGGAAGCGGATGACCATGCCTTCCTGGCTGATGAGGAGGCACCCTTCCCCGGGCTTGACGAGCTTGAAGCCCACCACATGGCCATTGCGGACCCCGGCGCGGATGTTGATGACGCCCGTGCCGCCCCGGCCTTGGAGCCGATAGTCCTGGAGGAGACTGCGCTTCCCGTAGCCCTTCTCGCAGACCGTCAGCAACATGCCGTGTTCCTCGGTGCTTTCGTCCGGCTCCACACCCTCTGGCAGGTCCGGAAGGGCGTCGGCCACTTCCATATCCACGATGTGGTCGCTCTTGGCCAGCTTCATGCCCCGCACGCCAGTCGTGGCGCGTCCCGTGGCACGGACATCCTCCTCTGGGAAACGGATAGCCTTTCCCTGGGCCGTGGCCAGAACGATCTGCTGGGTCCCCGTGGACCGCCGCACGGCCACCAGGGCATTTCCGTCGTCTATGTTGAGGGCGATGAGGCCGTTGGCCCGAATATTGGCGTAGGCAGCCAGGCTGGACTTCTTCACCGTGCCGTCACTGGTGGCAAAGACCAGATTCTCACCTTCGGGGAAATCCCTCAGGGCCATGAGGGTGACCACGTTCTCCCCATCCTTCAGGGAGATGAGGTTTCGGATGTGCTTGCCCCGGGTGGAGGCCGCTGCCTCCGGGAGATCATAGACCTTCAGCGCATAGACAATGCCCTTATCCGTGAAGGCCATGAGGGTGTCGTGGGCCTTGGTCATGAAGAGCTGCTCGACGAAATCCTCATCCTTGGTCTTCATACCCACCTTGCCCCTGCCCCCGCGCCGCTGACGGCGGTAGGCGGTGAGGTCTGTGCGCTTGATGTAGCCCGCCTTGGACATGGTGACGACCATGGGATCGTCCGGTACCACATCTTCCATCCTGATCTCGCCGGAGTAGCCCACGATCTCGGTGCGGCGGTCGTTGCCGAACTGATCAGCCACCTGCTGCAACTCCTCCTTGATGACTTTCAGGAGCAGCTTCTCATCGGCCAGAATGGCCTTGAGCTTGGCGATGACCTTCTCGATCTCCGCCAGTTCGTCGAGGATCTTCTCACGCTCCAGTCCCGTCAGACGTTGCAAGCGCATGTCCAGGATGGCCTGGGCCTGCACGGCTGAGAGACAAAGGGTGGGGTCCTTCTTGATGGCCGCGGCGGTGGCGAAGGCTCCGGCCATGAGGCCGGTCTTGGCGTCCTCGGGGCTCTTGGCCGCCCGGATGAGCTTGATGACGGCATCCAGGTGGTCCAGGGCGATCTTGAGTCCCAGCAGGATATGGTGGCGTTCTTCAGCCTTGCGCAGTTGGTACAGGGTCCGGCGGGTCACCACTTCGCGGCGGAAGCCGATGAACTCCTGAAGCACCTCGCGCAGAGTGCAGATGCGAGGTTGGCCATTCACGATGGCGAGCATGGTGATGGGGAAGCTGTTCTGGAGCTGGGTCTGCTGGTACAGCTGGTTCAAAACGATGTCGCTTGGCTCGTTTTTCTTCAACTCGACGACCATGCGGATGCCCTCGCGGTCGCTTTCGTCTCGCAGGTCACTTATGCCGTCGATCTTCTTGTCCCGCACCAACTCCGCGATCTTCTCGATGAGGGTGGCCTTGTTCACCTGATAGGGCAGCTCTGTGAAGACGAGTTGCTCCCGGTCGCCCGCCCGTTTGATCTGTTCCACGTGGGACTTGGCCCGCACCACGCAGCGGCCTCGACCCGTACGGTAGGCGTCCAGAACCCCTTCGGTGCCGAGCATAATGCCGCCGCCGGGGAAGTCTGGCCCCTTGATATGGGCCATGAGGCCCTCGAGCCCAAGGGCCGGCCGATCGATGAGATCCACCAGGGCGCGGCAGCATTCCCGCAGGTTGTGGGGCGGGATGCTGGTGGCCATGCCCACCGCGATGCCCTGGGATCCGTTCACCAGGAGGTTGGGGAACCGGGCCGGCAGAGCGAGGGGTTCCTCCATGCTGCCGTCGTAGTTGGGCCCATAATCCACCGTGTCCTGGTCGATGTCGCCCATCATTTCGTTGGCCAGCCGCGACAGGCGGGCCTCGGTGTAGCGCATGGCCGCAGCGGAATCGCCGTCGATGGAGCCGAAGTTGCCCTGGCCATCCACCAGCACGTGGCGCATGGAGAAGGGTTGCGCCATGCGCACAAGGGTGTCGTAGATGGCCGAATCGCCATGGGGATGGTACTTGCCCATCACGTCGCCCACGGTTCGGGCGGACTTCTTGTAGGCGCGGTTCCAGTCGTTGCCGGCCTCCTTCATGGCGAAGAGCACCCGGCGATGCACGGGCTTGAGCCCATCCCGAACGTCGGGGAGGGCCCGACCGACGATGACGCTCATGGCGTAGTCCAGATAGGACTTCCGCATCTCTTTTTCGATTTCCAGGGGTTCGATTCGGTTCAGGTTCATTTTTCTTCCGGTGTTCTACGTGGAACGCTGCTCGACATGTGTGCAAATCCAAGACTTAGATGTCGATGTTCTCGGCCAGGAGGGCATTGGTCTCGATGAAGCGCCGCCGGGGCTCCACCGCATCGCC
Source organism: uncultured Holophagaceae bacterium (assembly GCA_903919165.1). Taxonomy (GTDB): domain Bacteria; phylum Acidobacteriota; class Holophagae; order Holophagales; family Holophagaceae; genus Geothrix. Next base: position 933 of record CAIXHJ010000327.1, on the reverse strand, counting down.
CATGAGGATGGTGAAGATCTCATCCGCTTCCACGGCATCGTCCACCCTGACCTGCAGCAGGGTCCGGCGTTCGGGGTCCATGGTGGTTTCCCAGAGTTGCTCTGGATTCATCTCTCCCAGGCCCTTGTAGCGCTGGATTCCGAGACCTCGCTTGCCCTCCTCCATAACCACGGCCAGCATGGTTTCTGGGTCAGAGAAGACCTGCTCTCTGCCGAGCTTGGTCCCCTCCTCGGCCTCTTCGTCTTTGTCCTTGGCGGTCTCCTTGGCGTCCTTGAGGCGACGGAGCCGCAGCTCCCCCCCATGGAAGCCCGCGAGTTCGACCTTGAGGGCGGATAGGCGTCGGAATTCCCCCCAATGGGCCACTTGGGTGTCGATCCAGAGGGTGATGGGTCGGCTCAGGTGCATGCGGATCACACGGAGGCGATGGCTGGCGGGCACGGTGATGGCTGGGTCCTCGCCTTCAGCTGGACGTTCGAGGGCTTCCGTGGTCTCGACCTCGCAGGTGCCGAGCTTCTGCTTCGTGATGGCACTGGCCAGCCGCTCCAGGGCTTCCCTGCTTTCGAAGCGGTCCGCGTCCAGCAGGCCCTCCGCCAGCAGAGCGTCCACCAGGGGCCGGGCATAGCCGCGGCGGGTCAGTTTGCCGTAGAGTTGCTGCACTTCGCCCCACTTCTTGAGCTCCCGGACCAGGATGGCGCCCTTGTGCTCGCTGCCGTCTGGCAGGGTGAGGCTCCAGCCGTCCAGGGCCTTGTGGAACAGGAACTCCTCGAGGGCTCGTTCGTCCTTCAGGTACTTCTCCGTCTTCTCCTTCTTCACCTTGTAGAGGGGGGGCTGGGCAATGTAGAGGTGTCCGCGCTCCACCAGTTCGGGCATCTGCCTGTAGAAAAAGGTGAGCAGGAGGGTGCGGATGTGGGAACCGTCCACGTCGGCGTCGGT
>CAIXHJ010000326.1 GCA_903919165.1 uncultured Holophagaceae bacterium | reverse complement strand
ATGACCATAGATCCCAGACAACGCAAGCGTTGGCTGGGGGAAGTGTGCTGGCCCTTCCCAAGGTTGATCCCGCTATTTCAGGGCCAGCACACTAGAAAAGCCCTGGTCGCGGAAGACACGGGAAAAAGCAACTGATGAATAATGATTCCAGATGTTCCGAGCCTTCTTCAAACCCCCTCCAGAAGAACCTCCGCCGATCGTGGGTGACCCGCCTCTCGAATGGGTGGATGTATGCGCCTTGATGGACTGGCTGGCGCGTCCCGAGGCTCCTCTCTGTGCACACGCCTACAAGGACACCATCCATTTCCTGCTTGACCATGCGTTGCCCGTGGATCCCGTGCTCCGATGGCTTCGCGCCCGCGGCGGTTACTGTGACTGCAAAGTCCTGCTCGATGTTGGTGGCAAATTTCCTGGCAAGTATTGTTAGCTGTTCTGCCGGTAATTGGAGTTCTCGAATGTCCGCAAGGTCCCTCAAGCGCATTGATCCGGAAGCACTTCCTCCGGATTTCCGCACGCTGGTGCTGGCGGTGGTGGCGCAGATCCCGAAGGGCAGCCTAGCCTCATACGGCCAGGTGGCGGCCCTGGCGGGATTCCCGCAGCGACCGCGCCAGGTGGGCATGGTGCTTTCAGGGCTGCCGGAAGGTACGACGCTTCCCTGGCATCGCGTGGTCAACACCCGCGGTTACGTCCCCAGCCGCGGCCGTTGGTGGGGCGCCTTCGAGCAGATCGGACGGCTGCGCGACGAGGGCATCGACGTGGACGACCTGGGCAACCTCGACCTCGAGGCGCACCGATGGGCGCCCCGCTCCTGAACCCGGGGCCCGTCAGGTAGACTGGAGCATGGAGGGCCCCATGAAGGTGCGCGTCTCGGTGCAGTTGAAGCCTGGGATCCTGGATCCCCAGGGGAAGGCGGTGGAACAGGGTCTTCACGGATTCGGGTTCGAGGTGGACCACGTGCGCATCGGCCGCCTGATCGACATGGACGTGCCTGGAACGGATCCCGCCGAGGTGAAAGCCAAGGCCCTGGCCATGTGCGAGAAGTTGCTGGTCAACCCCGTGATGGAGAAGGCCTCCATCGAGGTGCTTTGATGCGCGTGGCGGTCCCGGTTTTCCCGGGTTCCAATTGCGATCACGACGCCCTCCACGCCTGCGGAACGGTCATGGGCTGGGACACGATTCCCGTCTGGCACCGGGAAACCAGGCTGCCGGCAGACACAGAACTGGTCTTCGTGCCCGGAGGATTCAGCTACGGCGATTACCTGCGTTGCGGCGCCATCGCGGCGCTGGCGCCCATCATGGCGGACGTCAGGCGCCATGCCGACAATGGGGGCCTGGTGCTGGGCGTCTGCAACGGCTTCCAGATCCTCTGCGAGGCCCACCTGCTCCCGGGCGCCTTGCTGCGCAATGAGTCCCTCCGCTTCATCCATGCCGACATACACCTTCGCGTGGAGCGCTCGGACCTCCCCTTCACCCGGGCCATGAAGGCAGGCGAAGTATTCCAGGTGCCCATCGCGCACGCCGAGGGCAATTTCACGCTTGATCCGGCCGACCTGTCGGACCTGGAGGCCAGGGGCGGCGTGGTTTTCCGCTACTGCTCACCCAAGGGGCAGATCGGTGCGAACCATGTGCCCAATGGCGCCATGAACGGCATCGCGGGCATCGTTAACGTCCGGGGCAACGTGCTGGGCATGATGCCCCACCCGGAACGGGTCGTGGATCCGAGGCTCGGGGCCACTGGGGGGTTGGGTGTGTTCAGGAGCCTCGCCGAGGCCGTCGTCGGGACCTGACAGGAGTCCTGAGATCTCAGACTGTGAAATTTTCATGTCTCGGAATAATGTTCCTGTCATCCTTCCCGTAATGCCTCGGTAGGCATCTCTTTTTATTCCTGAGCCATGAGCGATCCTGAAACCAAAAACCTCCTCACTTACACCAGCGGACCGCTCCGCTTGGCCGTTCTGAAGCGCGACCCCGTACCGGCCAAAATACTGCCGGCCCGGGACGCATGGATCCTGCTTCAACCGACGCACGCCGTCCGGGTCTGCACCGGCGAGGATCGCGAGGAGGGAGTCATCCGTTCCGGTGATCTGGCCCTGCTGTTGCCGGGATTCGGGCATACCCTCAAGCGCCACCACGTCAACACGCCCTTCGGTTTCACGGCATTGTTCTTGGAAGGCTCCTTCCCGGAGCCCTTGCTGTCCGCCTTGCAGCACCCGCCCCGCAAGTGGCAGGAATCCAGTTTCGCCGTGCTACGCAGCCTCAGCCTCAAGCAGCTGTTCAGCATATTCACCCAAGAGTTGGCCAATCCCGACGGCGTTCAGCTCATGACCCGCGAGCTGTTCCTCATCCTCTTGGGCGCGGAGCTGTCCCGCCTGACGGAGAAAGAGGATCGGGGCCGTTTCCCCTACCGCCTGAACCGCTCCACCCTGCAGCTGGTGCTGGATCACATGGAAGTGCATCTGGGCGCCAAGAACAGTGTGCCAGAGCTGGCCACCATGGCCCGCTGCACACCGGACCACTTCATCCGCCTCTTCCGCGAAGCCACCAGCACCACGCCGCACCAGTACCTCATCGAACGGCGCCTACAGCGCGCCGTCACCCTGCTGGCCAGCGGCGAGAGGCCCAGCGACGTAGCCAAGATCCTCGGCTTCTACGACGCCAGCGCCTTCACCCGCGCCTTCAAGCGCCGCTTCAGCGTTCCCCCCCGCGAATACGCTCAGGAAGCGTATGAGAGGCAGTTCCCCAAGAAATAGGGTGTACCCCTTGCTCGAAAAATGGGCGCCGGGAGGCGCCCACTTTCTGGGGATAGAGAAGGACTTATTTGGCAGCCTTTTCCGTGACGGTCTTGGCCTTTGCGGCGCCTTTCTCAGCGCCTTTCTTGGCCTTGCCTTTGGCCTTGTCGGTGCCGGCCTTGGCTGCGCCCTCTCCCTTGGCGGTGGCGGCCTTCACCTTATCCCCGGCCATGGGGACGCTGCCCGCCTTGGCATCTGCCTTGGCCTTGGCGTCCGTGGCCTTCTGGTCGGCCTTCGCCTTGGCATCTTCAGCCTTGGCATCCGCCTTGGTCTTGCCGGTGTCCACCGCGGCGTTGGCCTTGGCCTTCAGGTCATCTTTGGATGGAACCTGGGCCGGGAGCATCAAGGTGGCGCCCAGCATCACCGGAAGTAGCAATCTCATCGGAACCTCCAGCGGAGAGTGAGTAGGAGATGCCTCCCCCTCAGGGTTTGCACTCTTTGCAGGGCTTATAGCCGGCCTTGGCGGCCTCGGCGGCGGAGGCGAAGGTCGTCTTGTTGGCATCCTTCATCTTCGCAACGGCCTTGCAATCGGCGCGGTGATAGACCTTGGAGCTCTTGTTGGCCAGGATGGCACCCGTGGCGGCGGCTGGAGCGGGTTTCACCGCGGGGGCGGGGGCGGGTTTGGCTGCGGGAACGGGAGCGGGTTTCGCCGCGGGGGCTGGGGTGGTCTGGGCGACGGCAGCTACGGAAGCCGTGAGGAGGAGGGCCAGCAGGGCGCGATTCATAGAATCTCCTGTTGAGAAGTACGTTGGGTTTGAGTACTCGCCGTTGCTGTCAACGGGGAACCGAGGCGGTCAAGGCAAAGGGAGGGGTTCTGCGGCCCATTGT
>CAIXHJ010000325.1 GCA_903919165.1 uncultured Holophagaceae bacterium | reverse complement strand
TCCATCCGTCAGATCAGCCAACTGAGACTGGGCTTGCCGTTTCCCCATTCCCTTCACCTGCGCGATGGCCTTCAACTGCTGTTGGCGCAGACGCGACTTCCCCGCTACCCAGTTGTAGATGGTCTGGCTGACACGCCAAGAAGGGTCCTATATCCGCATCGGGAAGTGTGGTGCAGGGGTGGCATATCAGAACCCGTTACGCCCTCTTCTTCCCGATCTTCAGCACCTCCACCTTCGGCTTCGAGATCTTCAGCTCCGGGGCCAGTTTTCGGACGCTGTCCGCCAAAGCACTGGGACAGAGGTGCCCATAGTATTTCTCGACCATGGTGGTGTCCGCATGGCTCATCTGAGCCGTTACATGGGCCATCGGAACGCCCTTGTTCACCTGGCCTGAAGCATAGGTGTGGCGAAGCTCACAGCCTCGATCTAGGTGGCTTTCCAACGGGTCCAAGTCGCTCATGACGTGCACAGACACAACAAGGGATTGACCTGGGATGATTGGCCCAAATTGTGGCGATAGTGTGGCGACGAAGTAAAAAGGCCCATCGCCTGGATGGGCCTAAGTGCTGTTATTCATGGTGGTCCCGACACGACTCGAACGTGCGACCCTCAGATTCGTAGTCTGATGCTCTATCCAGCTGAGCTACGGGACCGCATTGAAAGATCGATTCTACCGGATCTGCGCTGGGTGTCCATCCCAAAGGGTCAGGGGCTCGGTGGTGGAGGCTTCGCAACGCGTTCCGGTGAGATCCGTGGCGAGATGGGCCATCAACGCCCGGGCCGTCGTGAGCTTTCCGCCCAGCACCAGCGTCAGATTGGGGAACTGACCATGCTTCTCGAGAGTGGCTTCGCGGCTGAGATGGGTGGTGGCTCCGCCTGCGGCCACGAGGGGCCGCACACCCAGTTCCTCGGATCGGATGGGCATCTGCCGCCAGGGAATGGCAGGCAGATTGGATTCGAGAGCCTCGAACAGTTCCTCCCGTTCAGCCGCCACGATGGGCACCCAGCCGTCCCCGACCTCCCGCTCTGTCGTTCCCACTTGCAGCATTCCATCCCTTGGGATCACGAACAGGATGCGTCCCTTCGGCCGGCGGATGGCCCAGGGCCGATCGCAGCCAGGTACTGCATCAAACCAGAGGTGGATCCCCGCGGACAGACGCAGACGATGCCTCGTCTCGCCGAACCAGCGGGACATGGCCCCGTCTGTCCAGGGTCCCAGGGCGAACACCCAACGTTGCGCAACGAGCCTGCGGGCAGAACCATCTCTACGGTCCCTCAACCGGAGGGCCTTCAAGCCCCCCGCATCGTCATCGAAGCCCTCCGGGTCGTGGAAATCCAGGAGAGAGGCGCCGCTGGAAGCCGCTAAATCCTTGGTGAGTTCCCGGTCCCAGGTCATGAGGTCCGCATAGGCCGTGGCGCCTCGGAAAGGCCCCCCTGCACTGCGGGGGTCCGCATCAAAGGCTGTCCGCGGTACGCGACCCAGTTCCAGGGCCAAGGGCCACCCGGGGCGCTCGGCTCCCCAGTGGTCGTAGAGCCCGATACCGAATCGGTGGGCCAGGCCTTCCACCCAATAGCGGTGGGGCATCCAGAAAGCCTCCCAGCGGCATCGATGGGGCGCGATGCGCGCCCAGATGGCACGCTCGACCAGGCCCTCGCGCATCTGGCGGATATCGCCCGTGAGCATGTAGCGGATGCCACCATGGAGCAATTGGCTGGACCATTGGCTGGTGCCGCCTCCGACTTCGCCCCGGTCCACCAGGGCGCAGGAAACGCCCCGCAGGGTCAGCTCCCGGGCCAGGGCCGCGCCATGGATGCCGGCGCCGAGGATGGCGACCTCCACCTCCAGGGCCGCGGGCAGTAGACAGACGCCTACAGGGGGGGCGGGCCAGATGGAGTCGGACATGGAAGCAGTGTGCCGTGTCCTCGTCATTCCGCGAAGCGGATGTGGGTCGCAAGGACAGACAGCACCAGCTGCCTTCGGAGTGGGGACCCGCCCTAATGAGCATCGCCTGGCCGGCGGGGCTAGTGTGCTGGCCCTGAACTAGCGGGGTCATCGTCGGGAAGGGCCAGCACACTTCCCCCAGCCAACGCATGCGTTGTCTGGGACCTATGGTCATCGGACATGGCCCCTCTGGCGATCTGGGACGCAGGCGTGCCGGATCTATCCCCCCCTTTGGGGGCACTACCGTCCAGGTATCGCACACAGGGC
>CAIXHJ010000324.1 GCA_903919165.1 uncultured Holophagaceae bacterium | reverse complement strand
TTCATGGGGATGGGCAAGGACGTGGCCTTCGATTTGTCCAAGAACCATGAGCGCAGTACTTGGGGCCTCGCCTATGGTGATCCACAGCTCTTCGGAAGCCGCTGGACCCTCAACATGCACACCCAGTACACCAGCGATGGGTTCGTTCGGAGCATCCAGCTGGAACGACCCTTCTTCGCCCTGGATACACCCTGGTCCACCGGTGTGGCCGTGTCACAGAGCCATGCCAGCCTCTACCTCTACGATCAGGGCGTCCAGGTCTTCCAGGCTCCATTCATCCAGAACGAGGTCCGCCTGTCCTGGGCCAAGTTACTTCACGAATCCGGGGAACGGGTCTGGCGGGGAGGCCTGCTCCTCCAACGACAGGACACCACCTACGGGGCCATCACCCAGACCACCCCTTCGGGATTCCTGGCTGCGCCTACCCTGACCAATCGGCGCCTGCGGGGGCCAGCCCTCACGTTGGCCACCCAGAAGGATGCTTTCGACGAGTTCGAGAACCTGCAAGGCATGGACAGCCCCGAGGACTACAACCTGGCCTGGAATGGCGATCTGGCGCTGGGGACTTACAGCCGAGCCTGGGGATCCACCATGGCAGCGCCCTTTTTCCTGATCGAAGTGACCAAGGGCTGGTCCTCCTCCAGCGATAACCTCACCCTCCTGTCGGCCTCCTGGGCAGGGCGGAAACCCGCCACCGGCCTGGAGGATAGCCTCGCGTCATTCTCCCTGGTGAAGTACCACAAACTGGCCGAGAACCAGATCCTCGCGGGTCTGGTGGCAGTGGACCGGGCCCAACGGCCGGATCCCGAGCACTGGTACTACCTGGGCGGCGATCAGGGCATGCGAGGATTCCCCAACCAGCTCCATCCCGGAGATGCCCGCTGGCTCGCCTCCCTCGACTACAGGTACTTGACGGAACAGCGCTGGTGGGGGCTCGTGAGGCTGGGTTACAGCGCTTTCGTGGACCTGGGGTCTGTCCGCCGGATGGATGGGCAGGGGTGGTCCCGCACCTATTCCGACGTGGGTTTCGGGCTTCGTCTGGGCAACCTCAAGAGCTCCGTGGGCCGGGTGATCTTGCTGACGGTGGCGGTGCCCCTGAACCGCGAACCCTACCAGGACCGCTGGCAGTTCAGCGTCGGCAACACCATGCGGTTCTGATCGGATTCGCCGCGCCATTACCAATGCAGCAGGGCAAGGAGCATCACGTGCAGAACGAAGTCGAACCCGACAAGAATGGCGGTTCCGGGAAACCGTCGCAGCCGGCGCTAACCAAGCCTTCCTCCGTGCCGTCGCGATCAGACGACCCCGTAGCGCGTACCCTGCGACTTGAAGTGTCGCCAGCGACGCTCCTCTGGCTGGTGATCGCTGGCACCTCCCTGTGGCTGGTGATCCGGCTCTGGCCAGTATTTCTCGTGCTCGTGGTGGCTCTCTTCGTCCTGGGGACGCTGAGCCCTGCCGTTCAATGGCTGGAAGAGAAGCGCGTCAGGCGTGGCGTGGGGATCGCGATTGTTTTTACAGGGGTCGTCATCGTTGCGATCCTCCTCCTGACGCTGACGGTTCCGTCGATCGTGGCGCAAGCTGCAGCGATGTTCGAGAGGGAGCCTGTATTCCGCACGGACCTGGCGAACCGCCTCGCCCAGTACCACCTAAGCGCGCCTTTCGCGGATTGGTTGAGAAACCTCCGTTACGGCGCTCCGGGGAATACGGTCGGCGCCACAGCATTCGCCTACTCGATGCGCATCTTCGAGATCGCCGCCTATGGCATGAGCGCCATTTTCCTCGCACTCTACATGTTGATCGACCGCAGTCGGCTGCGGGGAGGCCTGTTTGCCCTCGTTCCCCGCTCGCATCACATCCGCCTCTCTCGGGTCATGCTGAACCTGGAAACCATCGTCGGCGCCTACATCCGTGGGCAGCTGATCACCTCCCTGCTCATGGGTGCCTTCACGTTCGTCCTCCTGACGGCATGCGGTGTCGAGAACGCGATGGCACTGGCCGTATTCGCGAGCATCGCGGACGTCCTTCCCTACATCGGTGCCTTCCTCGCGGTCGGGCCAGCGGTGCTTGCGGCGCTTGGCCGCAGTCCCATGGCCGCGGGCATCGTCCTCCTGGTCATGCTGGCCTATATGGAGTTCGAGAACCGGGCCATTATTCCCAGAGTCTATGGACAGGCGCTCCGCCTTCCCTCTTCGGTCGTCTTCTTCGCGCTCATAGCAGGGGGGACCCTGATGGGCATCCTCGGCGCCATCCTCGCGCTCCCCGTCGCTGCAACGGTGATGATGCTGATCGAAGAATTGCGCATCGACCTGCCGGGAGAGCAGGAACAGGTTGCAGACATGGAACTGCGCGCGCGGGATGACCTTGCGGAGGAAGAGTACGAGCGTCGGACCGAAGGCGTGGCGGCCCAGCAGGCTGCGGCCATTGCCGTCGAAATATCGGTGGACCGGAAGAGGGAGGAGAACCATCCTTCTTCTCCGAATGTCCCGGATTCAAGGACGTGACAGCACGGCCTCTACCCATCTGCGGAGCTGCCCAGCGGGCATGGGTTGTTTGCATCTGGTCATAATGAATAAGAAAGCAATCAATTCGATTGGATGTGGGTCATGATAATTAATTGTAATCATTTAAATTATTTAAAACAAAATACATACATATCGGAATGAAATCTGCTTTATCTACATTTTTTGGAGTCATCGACTCCCCGTGGCATCGGTGTTCCATTCAACCGGAATGTCAGTATCACGATGATCGAGGCAGGAGGTCTGGCCATTCTCACCGCAAGCTCATTCACACCTAATCTCTACCGCCATCGCGGTAGTGGTGCAGGGTGGGCGTATAAGTAGGTGAGGTGCCGCTTGTACCTTCGGCCTCTCGGCCCGCGTAGCTTTCCGCGGTTTTCCAGAGGTCGGCTGTGCCCAGAATCATTCGCGAACCCATCGTTTCGAGCCTCCTCTCCAGTGTGGCTGAGGACTGCCTCGAGGCCCAGCTTCCGCATGCGGCCCTCACTCGCGCCGAAGTCTTGAATCTGGAAGCGGCGCTCACCCTTGCGCCAGGTTCCAGGGAATCGGTCCTGGAGGCCTCACGCCGGATCGAGGGCGTCTGTAGATGGGCCTACCTCCAGATGGGCCGAAGGCGCACCTTGGGGATTCTCCAAGTACGGCGGGCGGGAGTTCGGGAATCCGATGCCCGGGCCTGGGTTACCAGGGGGAGGGTGACATGCCCCTGAGAGGTTCCTATCGAACCCTGGCCTCTTCTGCCGGAGCG
>CAIXHJ010000323.1 GCA_903919165.1 uncultured Holophagaceae bacterium | reverse complement strand
GTGGTGATGACGTTGTTCAGCAGGTAGCGCGGAAACGGACCCGACTGCCAGGCCTGGACGTAGTTCTCCCAGTGGGGCGGGAGGGGCAGGAGGCTGGGCGGGAACTGGAGGACGCCCGCCAGGTCCTTCAGCGACGTGGTGGCGATCCAGAAGTACGGGAACACCTCGACCAGGGCCACCAGCGCCAGGAAGCCGATCGTCAGGGTGCGGATCACAGGATTCCTGCTGGTCATGGGTCCTTCCTGCCCGGGCTAGCCCACCTGGGTGTAGTGGACGTTGCGCCGGAAAAGCCGATGCTGCGCGTAGGTCAGGGCCAGGATCAGGCCGAAGCAGATGATCACGGCGGCCGAGGCGCGACCGATGCGGAAGTAGTGGAACGCCTGCTCGTAGATGTAGAAGACGTAGATGCTGGTGGCGTGGACCGGCCCGCCCTGGGTCATGATGTTGACGATGTCGAAGCCCTGGAAGGTGGCGATGGTCAGCGTGATGAACAGGAAGACGGTCGTGGGGGCAAGCAGAGGCCAGGTGATGTACCGGAACTGGTGCCAGGCGCTGGCCCCGTCCAGGGAGGCGGCCTCATAGTAGTCCTGGCTGATGTTCTGGAGGCCGGCCAGGAAGATGATCATCGGATAGCCGATGACCTTCCAGACGGTGACGCCCACCAGGCTCCAGAGGGCGAGGCGGTGGTTCCCCAGCCAGTCCACCGGCGGGACGCCGAGGAAGCCGGCGACGTAGTTCACCAGCCCGTACTGCGGGTCCAACATCCAGATCCAGAGCAGCGAGACGGCCACCCAGGAGACGATGTAGGAGGTGAAGATGCAGGCCTGGAAGAGGCTGCTCAGCGCCGTCCGGTTGTTCAGGAGCAGGGCCAGGGCCAGGCCGATCCCCATGGCCAGGACGACGACGCCCACCGAGTAGGCCAGGGTGTTTCCCAGCACCTCCCGGAACTCCGCGGCCTCGAGCAGCTCCCGGTAGTTCGTGAGTCCGATGAAGCGCTTGGGCTGCAGCATGTCCCAGGTGAAGAAGCTGAGGTAGAAGGAATAGACGACGGGGTAGATGTAGAAGGCGCTGAAGAAGGCCATCGAGGGCAGGATGAGGGCGTAGCCGAGCAGGGTTTGTCGCCGCATCGGTCGAGGCCGTCCCATGGGCAGCAACATCCTTGAAGGAGGGGCGGAGCGCGCCGGCCGGCGCGCTCCGCCGCGTTCTCGGAACCGTCCGGGCAGGCTACTTCCCCGCCAGGATATCGTTGGCCACCTTCTCGGCGGCGGCCATGGTCTCGTCCACCGTCTTGAGGCCGATCACCGGGGCCTCCAGGTTCGGCTGGATGGCCTCGCGCTGGATCCGGATGAGGGCCGGGGTGAAGGGCATCCGCTGAGCGTACTTGAGCTGCTCGTAAGCCACGTGGTAGTTCGGGTTGTCCCGGTAGAACTTCTGCATCTCGGCGGACTTGATGGCCGGCTCGCTGGTGCAGATGTAGCCGGTGTTCTGCGACCAGTAGATGGCCTGGGCGGGCTCGGACATCCACTTGATGAAGGCCCAGCCCGCTTCCTTCTGGGCCGGCGTGGCGTCCTTGATCATGACGAAGAAGGTGCCGCCCGTGGGAGCCGCGAACTTCTCCTTCTTGGGCAGGAAGGCGGTGCCCATCTTGAACTTCACGTTCTCGGTCAGGTAGTTCACGAAGGCGGTGGAGGTGAAGATCATGGCCGCCTTCTGGGTGATGAAGTCGGTGTTGGTCACCTCCCAGGCGTTGTAGTCCTTGCCCCCGGGCCGCTTCATGATCTTCTGCTTGTTGACCATGTCCACCCAGTACTGGAGCGCCTCGCCCCCCTTCTGGCGGAAGGCCGCCTTCTTCCCATCGGCGCTGAGCAGCGAGCCGCCGGCCTGATACAGCAGCCCGTGCCAGAACCACCAGTCCACCGGCACCTCGAAGCCCCAGGTCTTGACGTCGTTTCCCTCGCGCACTGTGAGCTTGGCGGCTGCGTCCCGCAGCTCGTCCCAGGACGTGGGGACCTTCACGCCCTTCGCATCCAGCATGTCCTTGTTGTAGTACATGACCGGCATGCTGCGGTTGAAGGGGATGGCGAAGAGGGGCACCGACTTGCCGAAATAGTCGAAGTAGCCATGCTGCGACAGGGGCTGGACGAACTCCTCGGTCTTGACCCCCGTGGACTTCACGTAGGGCTCCAGGTTCTCGAACATCCCGCCTTGCCACAGATCCGGCATGGCCTCGCCGATGACGTGGAAGATGGTGGGGGCCGTCTTGGTGGTGATGGCCGCCCGGATCTTGGCCAGGGCCTGGAAGTAGTCCCCTTGGAAGGAGCCGTCGATGCGGTACTTGGTCTGGCTGCTGTTGAACTTCTTGACCATGTCCTCGGTGACCTGGCGGACCTTACCACCGTAGGAGTACCAGAAGGTGGCGGTGATCGGCTCGCCCGCCCAGGCGGGGAGCGCCGACCCCACGCCGATCAGCGCCGTCAGCACCAGAATGAAAATCCATTGCAGTCTCATGATCCGCTCATCCTCCTGCCCGCGAACGGGGCGACCTGCGAGACGTTCTCTCCGCATCGATCCTCGGCTGGAATCCACCTCCTCTCGTCCGGTCCATTCACCGCCTCCCGGAATCGGTCCAGCTCCTACGGGCGCCAGTCCGGCTCCAGGAAGAACGGCTGGCTCCACGCGGTCTGCATCTGGGCGTCCACGACCTCGACGCGGACGTAGGCCTCCCCCGCCCGGGGCGTGTACTCGGCATGGGTCAGGGCGTCACCCTTGACCCGGAGGGCCGGGTTACCCACGGCCCCGGTCAGGAAGCGGATCTCCACCGCCGGCGAGCACCAGACCTGGATGGCCCCCCCGACGACCTCGAAGCGCTGAAAGGTGGGGCCGGTGGAGGCGTAGAAGTTCCCGTCCCGGATGTTCTGCACGATCGTCTCGGCGCTCAGGCTCTCGGCGTTGACCACGATCCAGCCCCTGGCGCCCTGGTAGGGGATCCGGTGAGCGTCGTCGGCGGCGATGCCCCAGATGCGCAGGCCGCGCCGCAGCAGGTAGTCCCACCACTGCAGGGCGTAGCCATTGTACTCCAGGTAGTTGCAGACCACGTTGAGGATCTCGATGGCGTGGACGCCGTGGAGCGCCAGCCCCTTGGCCTCGGGCATCCAGGACCAGTTGGGGTGGGCCAGAATGGCCAGACCGCCCTGAGCGACGATCTCGTCCACGGTCCGCTGGTGGTGGTTGGTGTGGACGGCCATGGGGCCCGTGAGGTGCAGGCCGACAATATGGTCGCGGCCGCGCACCGTCACCTCATTGGAGGAGATGCCGACGAAGTCGGGTGTCGCGAAACCGGACAGGTCGGTGAAGATGTCGTGGTCGGTCATGGCCAGGAAGGCGTAGCTGCGGTCCCGGTAGTAGCCGACCACCTTCTCCAGCGGCCACTCTCCGTCCGAGAGGGTCGAGTGGGTGTGGGTGTTACCGCGGAACCATTGGGAGCAGTTCCGGTATGGGCTGAGGATCTTCATGGCCTCTCCAGGGGCGTGCGGTTAGCAGCCGGTGACGCATTCGCGCTGGACGAAATCCCATTCGCTTCATGCGGGGCATTCTCGGCCGATTCTTCGTGGGCGAGCACGGTGGCCACCTCCGGTCGGCGCGAGCCCGAGGCGATGGCCAGACGCAGTCCCGGCGGGCGGCGGCGGAGCAGGCGGGCGGCGTCGGGGAAGAAAGGCACGTCGGCCAGCAGCCCGGCGTACGCCGTATGCTGGCGCGGAAGCGCGCCGGCTCGCTGTCCACAGGACGCCGTCAAAGTCGAAGAGAATGGCGCGGACCCCGTCCGCCGTCACGTCCGGATTCCCCCTGCCCCTCGGGGGGGCGGCTACTGACATATCATATGGTATATCATATCGCAGATTGCGTGCAACCCCCTTCTCTGGTAGGCTCCGCCAGAGCACCGTCCCGAGGGAGGAGACCTCGCCATGCTGCGGGAAGACGCCTACGCCCGGCTGAAGCAGAGCCTCTTCGACAGCGCGCTCCGCCCTGGGCAGCTTGTGTCCCAGAAGGAGCTGGCCAAGCTCATCCACTGCCCGCTGGGTCCCACCCGGGAGGCTATCCAGCGTCTGGCCGCCGAATCCCTGCTCCGGGTCGTCCCCCAGCGGGGCATCGTCATCAATAACCTCAGCCTCGAGTTCATCCGGGACGTCTTCCAGCTGCGGGCCATGATCGAGCGGGAGGCGGCGCAGGCCTTCGTGGCCGCCGCGGAGCGGGCCGAGCTCCTGGCCCTGAAGGCGGAGCACCAGGCGCTGCTCCGACGGGCCTTGGCCGGGGTCGACCGGCCGTTGCAGGCGGCCGCGCTGCGGCTGGACTGGCGTTTCCACGACCGGATCGTGGCCGCGCTGGACAACGGGCTGGTGGCGGAGATCTACCGGGTCAACAGCGACCGCATCCGGCTCATCCAGGCCAAGCGGGGCTACGTGGCCGAGCGGCTGCCCTCGGCGATGCGGGAACACCTCGCGATCCTGAACGCCGGCCTGCGCCACGGGCCGCTTGCGGCGGCAGAGGCAATGGACAGGCACCTGCGCGAGTCTCGCCGCTGGGCGGTGCGCGTCTAGCAGACTGTTGAAATAGGCCCACTTGCGGGGTACCCATCCTCGGGATGGGTCGCCCATCCCCCGGATGAGTACCCGCGCGCTCGCGCGGCGCTGCGACGTACGCGTAAGTATGCCTCCGACCCACCGCCGGTGGATGCCCCGCGCATCGCGCGCCGCCTGGCATCTGGGCCCTTTTGAGCAGCCTGGGCGAAACGGGTTTTTCAGCAGCCTGTTAG
>CAIXHJ010000322.1 GCA_903919165.1 uncultured Holophagaceae bacterium | reverse complement strand
TGAACAAGGAGTTCATCTACCGCGCGAGCCAGACCCTGGCCAACATCACCGGCAATGAGGTCCAGCCCAACAAGGCCATCGTCGGGCGCAACGCTTTCGCCCATGAGAGCGGCATCCACCAACACGGAATGCTGAGCCATCACACCACCTACGAGATCATGACGCCCGAGTCCGTCGGTGTGCGCCACACCAGCCTGGTGCTCGGCAAGCATTCGGGCCGCCATGCGCTGGCCAAGCGGTTCGCGGAACTCGGCTATCCCCTGGACCGCACCGAGCTGGACAAGGCCTACAAGCTGTTCACCAAGCTCAGCGACCAGAAGAAACAAATCTTCGACGAGGATCTCCTGGCCATCGTCCGGGATGGACTCACCCACATTCCGGAGGCCTTCAAGCTCCGAGTGGTCCAAGCCACGGCCGGCACCTCGATGTTTGCCACGGCGCTGGTCACGCTGGCCTCTGAGGCGGGTGAAGTGACGGAGACCGCCCTGGGAGACGGCCCGGTGAACGCCGTGTTCGCAGCCGTGGACAAACTCACTGGGCTGAAGGGCCGGCTGCTGGACTTCAAGATCCATTCGGTGACCGAGGGCGCGGACGCGGTGGGCGAGGTATTCGTCCAGGTCGAATTCGACGGCGTGGCCCACGGAGGAAAGGGCGCCAGCACGGACATCGTGGAAGCCAGTGTCCGGGCCTATCTCAATGCCACGAACAAGGTGCTTTTCGCCCGCCGGGCTCCTGCCCAGGCTGTCGTGGAAACGAGGGTCTGATATGGATGCCCGTATTACCGTACTCCCTGGCGATGGCGTGGGGCCCGAAGTCACCGCCGAGGCCGTTGCCTGCCTGTCCACCATCGCTGAGCGATTCGGCCATCATTTCCAGTTTCAGGAAGCGCTCATCGGTGGCGCTGCCGTGGACGCCACCGGCGATCCGCTGCCCGAGGCTACCCTAGATCTGTGCCGGAGCTGTGATGCGGTGATTCTCGGTGCCGTGGGCGGCCCGGCCTGGGACCGCCATCCCCGGGACAAGCGGCCGGAATCGGGCTTGCTGCGTCTCCGGAAGGCCCTGGGCCTCTATGCCAACCTGCGGCCTGTGACGGTCCACCCGGCTCTGGAAGATGCTTCGCCGCTGAAACCAGAGATCGTGCGCGGAACTGACCTCATGTTCGTCCGGGAACTGTCCGGAGGGCTCTATTTCGGAGAGCCGCGGTCCTATTCCGATGAAGCCGCCGTTAACACACTGCCCTACACCCGGGCCGAGATCGAACGGGTCGCCAGGGTCGCCTTCGAGCTGGCAACCACCCGCCGGAAGCGCCTCGTCTCCGTGGACAAGGCGAATGTCCTGGAGACCTCGCGCCTGTGGCGGAAGGTGGTCGATGACCTCGCGCCTTCCTATCCAAGTGTGGCGGTCCAGCATGCCTACGTGGACAGCTTCGCTATGGCGCTGATCACCCGTCCTCGGGACTTCGACGTGGTGCTCACCGAGAACCTGTTCGGAGACATCCTCAGCGATGAGGCCGCTGTGCTGGCGGGCTCCCTGGGCCTGCTGCCCTCCGCGAGCCTAGGTGGTTCCGTGGGCCTCTTCGAACCCATCCACGGATCGGCGCCGGACATCGCGGGGCAGGATCGGGCAAACCCCATCGGCACGATCCTCTCTGCGGCCCTGCTGCTCCGCCACGCTCTGCATCTGGGCCCCGAGGCTCAGGCACTCGAATCGGCCGTGAACCGGGTGCTCAAGGGCGGGCATGGCACGGGCGATCTCAAGGGTGCCAGCCACGCACACGGCACGCGCTCCCTCGGAGTCCGTATTCGGGAGGCCATCCGGTTGCCCCGGAAGCATGCCCCGCTTCTGGTGGATTCCGCCTATGCCTGGTGCGGTTCCCCGGAAGGTCACCGATCCAATCACTAGCCCGTCATCCGGATCCTTCGATGTCTCTCTTCCATCTCATCGCCGTACCACCCATCCCGTGTTTCTGTGCGGGGTCGGTGAGGATTATCGGGTTCGTGGACCCAGGCTTCATGCTGCGGTTGACGGACTAGGAGCCATCGAACGGATACCACCGACGACGGCCCCGCACCCAACCGCGGGGCCGTTGCAGATCTGAACCATGAGGACAACCATGCCGCCCACCCAGCCAGCCCTCAACCACCACAGCCGGGCCATCCCCGTCGATCAGTGAACAAGGAGGGAACCATGTCCAAAGTCGAGTCCCATACGGGGGCGCAACTCATCTGGGATAGCCTGGTCCGGGAAGGTGTGGACACCGTCTTCGGCTACCCCGGCGGGGCCATCCTACCGACCTATGACGCCATGACGGAGTACCCCATCCGGCATGTGCTGGTGCGCCACGAGCAGAGCGCCGCCCACATGGCGGACGGCTATGCCAGGGCCAGCGGGCGGGTCGGCGTGGTCGTGGCCACTTCAGGCCCAGGCGCCACGAATCTCGTCACAGGGTTGGCCACGGCCATGCTCGACTCCACGCCGCTGGTGGCGATCACGGGCCAGGTGGGATCGGGACTGCTGGGCACGGACGCCTTCCAGGAAGTGGACATCACGGGCATCACCCTCCCGGTGACCAAGCACAACTACCTCGTTACCCGGGCCGAGGATATCGTCCCGGCCCTCCGCGAGGCTTTTGCCGTGGCCCGCAGTGGCCGCCCCGGCCCCGTACTGGTGGACATTACCAAGGACGCCCAGCAGTCCCGGGCGGTACTGGATTGGGAAGGGGCCGAGCCCCGGCGCCATCTGCGCCATCTGCCAGCCCCGCTCGATCCAGCCGCTCTGGCCCAGGCACTGGATCTGATTCGCGAGGCCAAGCGACCCCTCATCCTCGCCGGACATGGCATCCAGTTGTCCGGTGCCCGGGCTGAAGTGCTGGCCCTCGCCGAGCGCGCCGACATCCCCTACGCACTCACCTTGCTGGGACTGGGCGCCGTGCCCGCCACGCATCCCCTCAGCCTCGGCATGATGGGCATGCATGGCGAGGCCTGGGTGAACCGGGCCATCCAAGAAGCGGACCTCCTGCTGGCCCTCGGCATGCGCTTCGATGATCGGGTGACCGGCAAGCTCAAGGAGTACGCGCCGCATGCTAAGAAGATCCACATCGACATCGACGCCAGCGAGCTGAACAAGAATGTACCGGTGGACGTGGCCATCGCCGCCGACCTTGGCGAAGTGCTGCGAGCCTTGCTGCCTCAGGTCCCGGTGGCCGATCGCTCCGCCTGGCTGGGTTCCATCCGGGAATGGCGCGGGGACTCGGCCGTGCGGGACATCAAGAACCTGCCGGACGATGGGCATCTATACGCCGCCCACGTCATGCACGACCTCTGGCGGCTCACCAAAGGCGAGGCCGTGGTGGTTTCGGACGTGGGTCAGCACCAGATGTGGGAGGCGCAGTACTACCACCACGATGGAGAGCGGAGCCTCATCACCAGTGGCGGGGCGGGCACCATGGGCTTCGCCCTGCCCGCGGCCATTGGCGCCAAGATCGCCCGGCCCGAGGCCGAGGTGTGGGTGGTGGCGGGCGACGGCGGCTTCCAGATGACCTTCGCCGAGTTGATGACTGCCGTCCAGGAAGGCGTGAAGGTGAATATCGCGGTCATCAACAATGGCTATCTCGGCATGGTCCGCCAGTGGCAGGCCTTGTTCTACGAAGGGCGCTACGCTGCCACGCCCATCCTCTCCCCGGATTTCGTGAAACTGGCCGATGCCTTCGGCATCCCGGGCCAGAGGGTGGAATCCCGCGCTGAGGTGGCAGCCGCCGTGGAGCGCGCACGCGCTGCTGAAACCACAGCGCTCATCGAATTCAAGGTCGAGCAGGAGGACAGCGTCTATCCGATGGTGCCAGCGGGCGCCGCCCTCCACGA
Organism: uncultured Holophagaceae bacterium; assembly: GCA_903919165.1. Classification (GTDB taxonomy): domain Bacteria; phylum Acidobacteriota; class Holophagae; order Holophagales; family Holophagaceae; genus Geothrix. The sequence continues at coordinate 2,955 of CAIXHJ010000322.1, read as the reverse complement.
CATGATCCGCCGCCCGTCACCCAGCGTTCTTGCCGAAACCGGCGCCGACCCAGTTTGAACCAAGGAGTCCCCATGTCCCATGTGCTCGTGGTCTACACCGATGATGAACCGGGCGTCCTCACCCGAGTGGCTTCCCTATTCCGCCGTCGAAGCTTCAATATCCACTCCCTCACGGTAGGTCCCACTGAACGCCCGGATGTGTCGCGTATGACGGTCGTGGTGGATACGGATGAAGCCACCGCACGCCGGGCCGTGGAGCACCTGCGAAAGCTGGTGAATGTCCTGGAAGTCCAGCAACTGGGCGTGGGGCAATCCAATGTGCTGAGGGATCTGGCCCTGATCCGCGTGAAGGCCGGTCCCACGAAGCGCTCCGAGGTGCTCCAACTGGTGGAGGTCTTCCGCGCCAACGTGGTGGACATCGCCGAGGACACCCTCGTCATCGAATGCACCGGGAGCCTCGCCAAGATCGAGGCGCTGGTGGACACCCTGCGCCCCTTCGGGATCATCGAGCTGGGCCGGACCGGGGCCGTGGCCATGGCCCGCGGCACCCCGACCGCACTCAAGGCCTCTGTGACGCCCCTGCGCACCGGCACCAATGCTGGATCCATGTCCGTCTGAACCCCTACCGGTCCCACGCCAACCTTCCATTCCACCCGCCAATGATAAGGAGCCATCCATGGCCCGCATTCACTACGAAGCCGACCTCGACCTCATCCGGCACCGCAAGGTCGCCATTCTTGGTTACGGCTCCCAGGGCCACGCCCATGCCCTCAACCTCCGCGACAGCGGCGTCCATGTCCGCGTGGGACTGCCTCCCGCCTCCGCCTCCAAGGCCAAGGCAGAGGCCCAGGGCCTCACCGTCACCAGCCCCGCTGAAGCCGCGGCTTGGGCGGACGTGATCATGGTGCTCACGCCAGACACGGGGCAGGGTGCCCTCTACAGGGAAGCCATCGCCCCGAACCTCACACCGGGAAAGACCCTGATGTTCGCCCATGGTTTCAACATCCGCTACGGCTGCATCGAGCCCCCCGCGGGTGTGGATGTGAGCCTGGTGGCACCCAAGAGCCCCGGCCACCGAGTGCGCGAGGTATTCGTGGAAGGCGGAGGCACACCGGCCCTGGTGGCCATCCATCAGGACGCCAGCGGGCAAGCTTTGGCCCTGGCGCTCTCCTACGCCGCGGCGCTCGGTCTCACCCGCGCAGGGGTGCTGGAGACCACCTTCGCGGAAGAGACGGAGACGGATCTCTTCGGCGAGAAGGCGGTACTGTGCGGCGGTGCCAGCGCCCTCGTGAAGGCGGGTTTCGAGACCCTGGTGGAAGCCGGTTACCAGCCCGAGATCGCCTATTTCGAGTGTCTCCACGAGCTGAAACTCATCGTGGACCTGATGTACCGGGGTGGCCTCAGCTACATGCGCTACAGCGTGAGCGACACCGCCGAGTATGGCGACTACACCGGCGGCCCCCGCATCGTGACGGCCCAGACCAAGGCTGAGATGAAGGAGATCCTGAAGGAGATCCAGGATGGCCGCTATGCCGCCGCTTGGATCGAGGAAAACCGCACGGGCCGGAAATGGTTCGAGGCCCAGCGGGCTGCGGATCACGAGCATCCCTTGGAGCAGGTCGGGCGGAAATTGCGCCGCATGATGCCCTTTCTGGATCCCGTGGAAACGCCTGCACCAACTGTAAAGAATTAAGAATTTTCCGTTACGGGGAGATGATTCTTGACCGAGGGTCAAAAGCATTGACCCCGTTTCATGTTGTTTTGCCTCAGAATGGATTCTTGTGCAGATCAACTCTTCTGCACTCCGGAGCCGTGAATGGCTGAGTCCTTCTTCAAGACCGCAACGGCCCCCACCCTCCAGGGTTGGCAGGCGCCTGGCTCCCTGGATTTCCAGGCGGCCTTCTTGCGGGCCGGCGGATGGGCACTGCCCCGGACGGATGCCTTTCCCGACATAGCCAAGCTCCGGGAGCGTCTGCAGGAGCTCAAGACCTCCATGCGCGAAGGCGCCAAGATCGGTCTCGACCTCCGGGGCCTCCGAGACAGTGCCGACAGCGTCATGGCCGCCGCCCGAGAGGCCGGCGTGGCCTTCCTGCTCCACACTGCGGAGCTGCCCCCTTCGTTGGCCCTGCTACGCCACGCCAACATGCCCCGCCTCGTTGTGGTGCAGAATGCCGTGGAGGCTGCCCAGGCCAAGGCCGGAGGGGCCTCGGCGCTGCTTGCCCGTGCCTGTGATGTGGCCTCTCTGCGCAGCCTAGGCCTGCCGGTGATGGCCATGGCGGATACCGAAGCCGAGGCCAGGCAGGCCATGGCCGATGGCGCCATCGGCCTCCAGCCCCGCACACCTTCGATGCTGGACGCCTCGCCCCTGGCGGCCTTCCGGACCCGCCTCATGGCCGGACTGGATTCCATGGCCCAGGCCTTCTTGCGTCGCGGCGCCTGCACGTTGCCACGGCTGAGAATCCGCAACCTCGACCTGGCCTATCCCATCCAGCAGGGTGGCATGGGCGTGGGCGTCTCCTGGGAAGGCCTGGCCGGCGCCGTGGCCAGGACCGGTTGCGTGGGCCTGGTGTCGGCCATCGGCACGGGCTACCACGGAGCGGCCAACCCGAAGATGCGCCTGGGCCGTCCCGATGGCACCGATTCGCTGAATCCGCCCAAGGCCCTGGAATGGATCGTCCGCGCGGCCCGCGAGCGCTCCGAGGGCCGGGGTGCCGTGGGCGTGAACATCCTCTGCGCCATCGAAGGCTACGAGGCCGCTGTTCGGGCCTCCCTCGCCGGCGGCGCCCAGATGATCGTGTCAGGTGCAGGTCTGCCCCTGGCGCTGCCCGGTTTCGTGGGCGATGCGGACGTGGCCCTGGTGCCCATCGTTTCCTCCGGCCGGGCCCTGAGCGTCATCTGTAAGCAATGGCAGCGGAAGTACAACCGCCTGCCGGACGCGGTGGTGCTGGAAGGTCC
>CAIXHJ010000321.1 GCA_903919165.1 uncultured Holophagaceae bacterium | reverse complement strand
GCGGCCCGCTGGCCCTGCGCCCATGGTTGCTGCGCCGAATTCGGACCCTGAAGCGCGGGCCCGGTACCGTGGTGACGTTCGAAGCTCCGCATCAGGAAGCCTCGTCCAGTGGAGGTTTTCGGTGACCAGCCAGGAGATCCCGCGCCTTGTAGGAGCCTCCAGTGGCTTCCTCGATCTGAAACGCCAGATCCCCAGAGGGCTTGGCGGTGCCGTTCAAAACCTCGGAGAGATGGGCGCGCCCTACTCCAAGCCGAAGGGCCAGATCAGTGACTGTTTCATCGAAGGGGTGCGTATGCCGTGCCATGCCTTCAGTGTCGTATGCGACACGATAAAGTCAAGTGGAAACGAAATTGCCCCAATGTCGTTGGTTCACGACTCTATGGAAATGAACACATGGCCCCAGCGTCCAACCATCAAGGCAGCGGTGCTTGCCTATCGCAAGGAACACCAGCTCTCGCCAAAAGAGATGGCCGACCTCCTCGGTGTCGGCCCCAGCTATCTCCATAATGTCCTATACGACAAACGGGTCTGGCCGAGCCTAGACCTGGCCCAGGAACTCTCGAAGGTCCTGGGCCTGAAGTTAGGTGAAGTGGTAGACGATCCTGGTGAAGAGATCGCCGGAGCCAACCCAGACAACTCCGACTTCGACCGATTCATGCTCAAGACGATGGGCAAGGACCTGACCGAGATGACGGACGCTCAGAAGCAGGCCGGCTTCCAGGTGTGGAAGTCATTCATGGATGGGATCTCGAACAAATAGCCAACCAGTTCGACGAGATCATCGATTCTTGGCTGATTCTACTTGGTCGTCTAGCGCGGACCTCATCCAAGCATGGGTGGTGATGCCCTCGCGCTCCGCCAGGCGCTGGATCTCTTCCCATAGGGGGAGCGGGATTCGGAGTGTGGCGCGGTGAGTAGTCGCATCCTCGTCTACCCCGGGACGGCCTCGCTTGCGGTGAATGACCATCCAGATAGATCGCCCTAATCTGGACAAAGTCGCTACAAATGTAAAAAGGCAGACATTTTAACCCTTGCCACACATGCGCCTGGGTATTCTCTAGAGTCCTGGCAGTGAGACGTTCCTTTTTCCTATGCCTGCCACTGTCTAATCATTCGTGGAAGGCTTGATAAATGCGCACTCTGTCGTGGTTCTCCCGTCGCTATCCAACAGCCGATGACCTGCTTGTGTCCATAGAAGGGCTGGGTGCCGTGGTCCTCAAAGCGCCCATTGGAACTGGCGCGCTATTCGTGGCCGGTGAGGGGTCTATGCCCCCAGCAATCATCCTTCCCCAGAGTGTGGGGCAGTTGCGGTTGGTCTGGCTGATGGCGCACGAGCTGGGCCACCTGGTTCTCCATGGGGGATATGTCAGCCGCTGGACCCATGACCGCCAGGAAGCTGCAGCGGATCGCTGGGCCGCCCGGGCCCTGGTCCCGGAAAGCGCAGTGCGTCGCCACCGGAACGCAAGTGTCGACGCCTTCATCGGGGCTTTGTCCAGCCACTACGAAGACATCCCCCTTTACGACTGTCCTGAGCGTAGACTGGCCGCAGAGATTGCAACCATTCGGCTCAAGGCCGTTG
>CAIXHJ010000320.1 GCA_903919165.1 uncultured Holophagaceae bacterium | reverse complement strand
CCAGCAAGAACCCCCGCTCCACGGTGGCGACCGTGACGGAGATCTACGACTACCTGCGCCTGCTCTACGCCCGCACGGGCAAGCCCACCTGTGTGGGCTGTGGGGAGCCCATCGCCAGCCAAACCATCCAGGAGATGGCGGACCAGATCCTGGCGAAGCCCGAGGGCACCAAGCTGCAAATCCTGGCGCCCGTGGTTCGCGGCCGCAAGGGCGAATACAAGAAGCTGCTCCAGGATCTCATGAAGCGCGGCTACATCCGGGCCCGCGTCAACGGCCAGATGCTGGACCTCACCGAAGGCATCCCTGACCTCGACAAGCAGAAGAAGCACACGCTGGAGGTGGTCATCGATCGACTGAAGGTCAGCCCGGTAATCCAATCGCGGCTGGCGGACAGCCTGGAGATCGCCTGCAACCTGGCCGAGGGCAGTGCGCTTTGCGAGATGGACGGTAAAGAGGAGCTGTTTTCATCGAAGCTGGCCTGCAGCAACACGAAGTGCGCGCGGTTTGGTCATGGCCTGCCGGAGTTGGAGCCGCGCTCTTTCTCTTTCAACAGCCCCTATGGCGCCTGCCCCACCTGTGATGGCCTGGGATTCAAGCGCCAGTTCGCGGAGGAGCTGATCGTCCCCAACCCCGCCCTCTCCATCAACGAAGGCGCCATCCAGGCCAGCGGTTGGAAGAGCGTGAGCGAAGATGGCTGGCGCTCACAGATGCTCGAGCAAATGGCCCGCAAACTCAAGTTCAGCCTGGACGCGGCCTGGAAGAAGCTGCCTGCCGACATACGGCGCCTGCTGCTCCACGGCACCGAGAAGGAGATGCGCTTCACCTATGAAAGCAAGCGCAACCGCTATGATTTTGTTCATCACTTCGAAGGCATCATCGGCAACCTCGAGCGCCGCTACCGCGAAACCACCAGTGAGGAAATCCAGGCGGAACTGGAGGAATCCATGCGGGTCATCCCCTGCGAAGAATGCGGGGGCCAGCGTCTGAAGCCCGAGATCCTGGCGGTATTCGTGGGTGGGCTTCACATTGCAGCCGTGGTGGCAAAGAGCGTACGCGAGGCCCGAAAGTGGTTCACGGACCTGATGCTAGAAGGCAAAGAAGCCATCATCGCGGAGAAGGTCCTGAAGGAGATCCGGGAGCGCCTGGGTTTCCTGGACGACGTGGGTCTCGGCTACCTCACGCTGGACCGCGGTGCGGCCACCTTGTCCGGCGGCGAAGGCCAGCGCATCCGGCTTGCTACGCAGATCGGCAGCAAGCTCCAGGGCGTGCTCTACGTGCTGGATGAGCCCAGCATTGGCCTGCATCAGCGGGACAACCTGCAGCTCATCCGGACCCTTCAGGAGATGCGCGACCTGGGCAATACGGTGCTGGTGGTGGAACACGACCTGGAGACGATCCTCGCCGCGGATCATGTGGTGGACATGGGTCCCGGCGCCGGTGAACACGGCGGTTGGGTGGTAGCCCAGGGTACGCCTGAGGAGATTGGCCGCACTCCTGGGTCCATCACGGGAGATTTCCTCGCTGGCCGCGATGCCATCCCTGTGCCCCGCATGCGCCGCACGGCCAAGCGCGGGCAGCTCTCCATCGTGGGTGCCGAGGAGAACAACCTCAAGAAAGTGGATGCGGACTTTCCCATCGGCCTCTTCACCTGCGTGACCGGCGTCAGCGGTTCAGGCAAGAGCACCCTGGTGAACGAGATCCTCTACAAGGCCCTGGCCAACCAGCTGCATCAGGGTGTTCACATCGTCGGCAAGCATAGGACGATCAAGGGCCTTGAGGCCGTGGACAAGGTCATCGATATCGATCAGGCCCCCATCGGCCGCACGCCCCGCAGCAATCCCGCCACCTACACGGGGCTCTTCACGCCCTTGCGCGAGCTGTTCGCGCAGCTGCCCGAGAGCAAGGCCCGGGGCTATCTGCCGGGCCGCTACAGCTTCAACGTGAAGGGCGGACGCTGTGAGAAGTGCGAAGGGGACGGCCTCATTCGCATCGAGATGCACTTCCTCCCGGATGTCTATGTCACCTGTGAGCAATGCAAGGGCAAGCGCTACAACCGCGAGACTCTGGAGATCCATTACAAAGGGAAGAGCATCTCCGACGTGCTGAGCATGACGGTTGAAGAAGCGCTAGAGCTGTTCGCGCCCATCCCTGTGTTGGCCAACAAGCTGCAGACCCTCACGGATGTGGGTCTGGGCTATGTTCACTTGGGCCAGAGCGCCACCACGCTGTCCGGCGGCGAGGCCCAGCGCGTGAAGCTGGCCAAGGAGTTGAGCAAGCGGGCCACGGGCCGCACCCTCTACATCCTGGATGAGCCCACCACGGGCCTGCACCTAAAGGACATCCAGAAGCTGCTGGAGGTCGTCAACAGGTTGGTCGAGACCGGCAACACCCTCATCGTCATTGAACACAACCTCGATGTGATCAAGACCGCCGACTGGATCATCGACCTGGGCCCCGAAGGCGGTGGCGAAGGGGGGCGCATCATCGCCGTGGGAACACCCGAGGAGGTGGCCAGGAAGAAGGCCAGCGTGACGGGGAAGTACCTGGCGCCGTACCTGAAATGAACCTGGGCCTGAATTCAGGACGGATTGGAAGCCGGCATGGGATTTGAGGTTATTACAGGGGCGGTCGTCATGGCCGCCCAGGATTGTTCCAGATCAATCCATCGTACGATTCCGGTTCCTCCTGAGTTTCATGTGCCCCCTCGCTGAAGACTTCCCACAGAGCATCCAACCGTCTCCGGCGGAACCGGGGGTTTGGAATGGTGCGCTCCAGGGCCTCCTTGGTGGCCGGGGGGTGAGCCAACCGAGCCATGAGCCATCGGTTGCCCAGTTCCATCACAGCGCCCACATCGCCTTCGTTGCCCCAGGCCCAGCGCAGGGCTGTCAGCTTCATGGCGCGTGCCATCGCAAGTGCCCCCAGGTGCCTGACTTTTTCGACGAAAGGATCGTGTTTGGGGGGGGCGTAGGCGCGAACCCGCTTCAGCAGGAGACGCATCTCTTTCGGCAGGCTGGCTAGGCGGGGCCCGATCTCTGGATGATCTCGGTGGGCGTCGCACTCGTCGGCCAGGATTCTCAACAGCGGTAGCAGCAGGGCCGCGTCGCGGCTGGCGTAGCTGATCTGGGCCTCGCGCAGGGGACGCACCATCCAGTTGGAGTCCTGTTCCTCCTTGGGAATGTCGAGGCCCAGCTTGAGCTTCGCCATGGTCTTGAGGCCCGGCTGCGGGTAGCCCAGGGCGCGGGAGAGCAGCATGGTGTCGAAGATGCTCTCCGGCACCACATCGTAGAGGCGCTTGAAGACGATGCCATCCCCGGAGAAGTCATGGACGATCCAGGGCACCTGGGCCATGGCCTGCAGGGCGGGCCGCATGAGACCGCCAAGAGGCAGCGGGTCCACCAGCCAGGCCTGATCGTGGGTGGCCACTTGCATGAGGGCAAGCACGCAGTGGTGCATGCCCGTGAGGCTGCATTCGATGTCCACAGACAGCACCCCGGCCGCGTGCCACAGGGGCAGTGCCTCCTGCAGCTTTTCCGGCGTGTCCACATAGGTCGTGGGAAGGTCGAAGTGGTCGAGCACCATTCCTTCAGTGTGCCGTAGATGGTCCTCCATTACTCTGGAGAGTCCGTCACGATTTTCGGAGATTGCCATGAACCGCTCTCTCTTCTGGACCACCTTCGGAACCGTCTTTCTTGCCGAAGTCGGGGACAAGACCCAACTCGCGGCGATGACCGCCACCGTGCGCAGCGGCCAGGTCTGGACCGTGTTCCTCGCGGCCAGCGCGGCACTCGTCTGCGCCACAGCCATCGGTGTGGCCCTGGGCGGAGTGCTATTCAAGAACATCCCTGAAGCCGCCCTCAGGTGGGTCGCCGGGACGGCTTTCATCGCGATGGGGCTATGGATCCTGGTCAAGGGGTGACGCGCCTTTTCTATGATGGGGGCTGCGCTGTCCGCCGCGGCGCAGTGCGCTTTGTAGCACAGTAGGACCGATCCCATCTGATCCATTTCGCGCCACAGGCTGGGGAGGCCTTCGAGCGTCTGATTCCACCAGACCTGCAGGCGGGACTCCCTGACAGCCTGGTGGTTCTCACGCCAGAAGGCGGGCTGCTGATCCGGTCGGGAGCAGTGATCCACCTCCTCCATCGGATGAGTCCGACCTGGCGCTTGGTGGGTAGCATGCTGGCCTTGATTCCAGTCCGCCCGCGCGACTGGGCATACGACCCGGTGGTCCGCGGACGTACCACAGGGCGCGCCTGCCCAAGAGATAACGCACCCGATGACAAACGGCATGATCCATAGAAATAAAAAAATGTCACAATGGCCACCAGGGCCGCACCGAACTAGTTATCAACAGCACCTTGGTTCCGCCCGGGCTGTCCGGGATGACCTTGACCTGTGCCATCAACGGGGCCGCCCTGCGGCCCCTGCTGCGGCCCTGTCCGCACGGAGGATCCATGTTCACGAAACTCATCGGTGCCGCCACCCTCTTCGCGGCCGGTTCGCTCATGGCGGGCAATTCCCCTTCTGTCGGTGCCACGCCGGTCGAGTCTTTCAGCGCGGAAGCCGCCTTCACCCAGGCCGGAAGCTGCGGAGCCCAGGAGTCCAAGGATCCCAAGGAGGAGGGGAAGGCCCCCGCCAAGGCCAAGGATGGCTCCTGTGGCAAAGGTTCCTGCGGCAGCAAGGATGCGAAGAAGGACAAAGCCAAGGACGGTTCCTGTGGCAAGGGTTCCTGTGGCAGCAAGGATGCGAAGAAGGACAAGAAGGATGGCTCCTGCGGGAAGGACAAGAAGGAAGCCTCCTGCGGAGCGGACAAGAAGTAGTTTGGCAGGAGTAGCGCCATGGCTCAGGACAGGTTCACCGGCGTGGGGCTCGGGCTTCGCCGCCCGCACCTAGAGCAGGTCGCGCGGATGGAAGGCCATGGCGTGCCCTTCTGGGAGACCTGCCCCGAGAATGTCATCGGGGACGGTGGCCGCTACCATCGGATGGCCTGCACCATCCTTGATCGGGATCCAGTACTCACCCACGGGCTGGCGATGTCCGTGGGTGGGTTCGATTCCTGGGACGAGGAATACCTTCGCGACCTGGGCGAGTTCCTCGTCCGAACGGGGACTCCCTGGCATTCGGAGCACCTCTGCTTCACCTCCGTGGACGGGAGCTGCCTTCATGAACTCCTGCCCCTCCCCTTCACGAGGGAGGCCGTCCGGCACACGATCTCACGGGCCCGGGCGCTCCAGGCCCGTCTTCCCGTCCCGCTTCTGCTCGAAAACATCACCTATTACGCCGAATTGGGCGCCAAGGAAATGGACGAGGCGGACTTCATCACGGCGGTGCTGGAGGGCGCAGACGTTGGGTGGTTGCTGGACGTGAACAATGTCTATGTCAACGCACTCAACTTCGGATTCGATCCAAGGGAATGGCTCTCCCGCATGCCGCTGGATCGCGTCACACAGCTCCACATCGCCGGGCACAAGAAATTTGGCGACCTCACCGTGGACACTCACGGTGCCGATGTCATCGATCCCGTCATCGACCTGATGCAGTGGACCCTTTCACGCCTTGGGCGGCCCGTGCCGGTGCTCCTCGAACGGGACAATCACATTCCCGATTTTGACGAGCTCCTGGCGGAACGGGCACGCATCCAGCATGCCTACGATGCGGCACTGGTACCCAGCGAGGTCCGTCATGCCTGAATCCCGGACCCTCCGCCTTCAGCGGGCACTGGCATCCCTGGTGCTGAATGGTGATGAGGCAGCCATCGAGGCGGATCCCGGGCGAGTGGCCCATCAGCAAGGCCTGACGGGTTCGGATCTGCGATCCTTCCGGGATCAAGGCCCGGCGATGATGACCTATCGTGAACTGGCTCGGATGAGCCTCATCGAACCGCTGGAGACCATGTTCCCGGTGCTGAGGGCGCTCCTCGAAGGGGCCGGTTCCTGGGGTGGATGTGTAGAAGCCTTCCTCGATGCCCGGATGGTGCGGAGTCCCCAGTACCGGGACATCGCACCGGCCTTCCTGGGTTGGCTGGCTGCCACCCGGTGGGGCCAGGATCGCTGGCCCTTCATCCTCGAGCTTGCCCATGCGGAGATCCTGGAAGTGCTGGTGGCCCGTTTCCCGGATTCAAACCCACTCGAAGGCCTCCATGCCGACCCAGGACCGCAGGACCTCATCATCCTGGACCCGGCCACCCAGGTGGTGTCCTACACCCATGCGGTTCATTGCGCGTGCTCGGAGTCACCGGTTCCCGAGGCGCGTCCCACCCACCTCCTGGCCTTCCGCGATGGAGAAGGACTGGCCCGGCTGATGGAACTGACGCCAGCCACCGCAGCGCTGCTGGTGCAGGCCCAGACCTGCCCGCTGGCGGAGGCGGCTGCCGCCTTGAATGTGCCTGATCTCACCCCGGTGACGAGCCTCCTACGCGACCTGCGAAGCGATGGCGCCATCGCCGGATTCCGATCCTTCCCTTGACCCAAGAGGCTCCTATGCTCCTGCGTTCCATTCTGCCGGTCCTGCTGCTGGCCTTTCCCCTTCTGGCCCAGACCCGGGTCTTCCGCGTGGATGACACCCATACGGTGCTCGGATTCAAGGCATCGACGCTGCTGTTTGACGTGCCGGGCCGGTTCACGCGATACAAGGCTGACATCGTGGGCGATCCCGCCTCCCTGGAAGGCGCGAAGGTCCACATCGATATCGAAACCAAGTCCGTCAATACCGCCAACACCACTCGCGACGATCATCTCCGGACGGCCGACTTTTTCGATGCCGCCAAGTACCCGAAGATCACTTTCACATCACAGGAGGTTCGCAAGGATGGCGACCGTGTTGTGGTCAAGGGAACCCTCGCGATGCACGGCGTCAGCAAGGACCTGGAACTCTCCTTCGTCACCGCCGAAGGCATGAACGGGGCCGGAGCGCGCACCTGGTCGTATCGCGCCACTCTGCCCCTGGATCGGCTCGATTTCGGGGTGGGGGCGGATAGCGTGGCGGCCAAGATCAGTCTGAAACGCCAGCTGGAGCTGGACCTTCTGTTGGTGGGGTTCTTCGAGGAGCCGCCCGCCCCGGGCAAACAAGGGTCAAGGCCGGCCATGAAGGGATCGGCACCGGTCAAGAAGTAGCGCTTGCCCCTCGAGGGGTCGCCGTCGACACTGGCAACGGCATGACGAAAGCCTCCCCTTCTGAAGCCGAACTGATCCAGCGGGCCGCGACGGGCGACTCGGACGCTTTTGGTGCGCTCGTCCAGCCCCATCTCGCCCTCTTCCACAACGGGATCCATCGCATCCTGGGCAATGTCGCCGATACGCAGGACGCGCTCCAGGACGCCCTCATGAGCATCCATCGCGATCTCCCCAGGTTTGAAGGCCGCAGCCGCTTCAGCAGCTGGGGCTACAAGGTCTGCCTCAATTCGGCGCTGATGATGCGGAGGAGCCGCGTACGGATCCACGACATGGAGCGCGCCCCGCCCTTGGTCTTAGGGACTTTCGATGAGCGGGGGCATCACATGGAGCCAGACCACCTTCCCGAGTGGCAGGTGGAAGCCCAGGCTCACGGTCTCGTCGAGCAGCAGGAAATGCGGGAGTGCCTGACCCGGGCCCTCGACGAGCTGCCTGATTCGCACCGCATCGTATTCGTACTGAAGGATCTGGAGGACTGGGAGACGGATGACATCGCCCGGCATCTGCAGCTCACGCCTGGCACCGTACGCCAGCGCCTCCACCGCTCCCGGGTGCTGCTCCAGGCCCGCCTACGAACCTTTGTCCTGGGAGGCCGCCCATGACGTTCCTGCCCTCCTGCCACGACGTCCAGACCGAGCTGACGGAATACGGCGAAGGCGCCCTCCCCTTGTCGCGGCGGATCGGCATCTGGATTCACCTGCGGTTCTGCAAGGTGTGTGCGGGGTTCATGCGCGGGCTGAGGGCTCTTCCAGGTTTGGCGAAGATCGCACTCGGTCCGCAGGAGGAGGCTCCCGAAACAGCGTTTAAGATCTTGGCGGAAGTCCAGGCAGTCCTGTTGAAGCAGGAGGAATCCTAGCCCCGCTTCAAGGTGAGGATGGCGATCTCGGGGGTTGCAGCGATTCGGATGGGCAGGCCCACCACACCGAGGCCTCGGCTCACATACAGCAGGTCGCCGCCCTCGCGATAGAGGCCTTCCGTGCGGGGGCCGAGGATGCGGGCGCTGTTGAAGCCGGGAACGGGATTGATCTGGCCGCCGTGGGTGTGACCCGAAAGTGTGAGCCGGGCCCCGGCCTCCAGAGCCTGCTCCCACTCACTGGGCCGGTGGTTCATGCAGATCCGGAAGGCGTCGGCCGGGACGTCCCGGGCAGCCTCGGCGGGCCGGGGTCCTGGGCCAAACACCATGTGGCGGAAACGTCCGTTACGGGCCATGGGATCCTGCAACCCCATGAGCGCCATCGTGCTGCCGTTCCGGAGGAGCAGGGCCGTCGCGTTCTCCAGGCATCGGATTCCCTCACGCTCCAGATCCCGCCAGATCGGGCGGGGGTCATCGAAGAAATCGTGGTTGCCGAGCACGACGAATCGTCCGAGGGGTGGAAGAAATCCCCGAAAGGCCTCGAGCATGGGTTCAAGTTCCTCCGGCCGACTATCCACCAGGTCACCCGTGATCAGCAGGAGCTCGGGCTGCTCCCGCTCGGTCAATTGCCGCCAGCGGCGCAGCGCGGCTGGACCGACGAGGGGGCCCGCGTGCAGGTCGCTCAGGTGGGCCATGCGGAGTCCGTCCAGGCCCTGCGGAAGATCGGGGAATGGCAGCGTCCGACGGGTGATTTCCGGGTCCCCATAGGCCTCCCGGGCGCCCCCCAGGGCAAAGGCAGTGGCGCCTCCCGTGCTGGCCAGGGCTGCCGTGCGGAGGAAGGCACGGCGCCCCGGGTCGATGGCTGGTTCCTCTTCGGCGTCTGCATCCGTGCCAGAGGATGCGTCGTGGTGGGATATTCGCCACACCCCCTCTGCGAGCATGGCGATGACCAGGTGCATCACCGTGAACGCCTGGAAGTAGAAGCCGAAGCGCGCCAGGACTCGCAACAGAGGTAGTGCGCCAGGGAGGCCCAGTCCAGCGATGCGCATCCCCGCGAAGATCACCAGGGGCAGGTGCACCAGGCCTAATACCCAGGGAAGACCACGGTGGGCACGCTCGGGGAGCTCGAGCCGAAGCAAGCGCAAATGGAGCCACTGGACGAGGAGGACGAGGATGAGAGCGATGAGGAAGGGCATGGGTTTCCCGGCGGGGCATCAGGGTCTAAGAATCAGGCTCACGGTTCCGATGGTGTCTCCCTTCATCACCCCGTCCAGAGGCCGATGAAGGCCCAGCGTGAAGGAAAGGTGGCCCGCGAGACGGCGGAGCACATCCATGGGAAGGCCAAGATTCCGGCTGTCAATCTCGAGTCCACCCACCCGCTGAGCGGCTGGACGGGGCGAAGCGTCCTCCCAGACCGTCGCATGCTCCAGATAGGCTGTGACGATACCCAGGCCCAGGTCGCCGCGGAGGGTCTGGAAGCGGTTGCCAGTCGCGGTGTAGGCGGGAAGGGCTGGCTGGACTACCCGGTTAGCCTCGAGCGCCGCAGGAACGAGCGAAGTGAGTACGCCTCCGAGATGGAATCGGTCGAAGGCAGTGGGACTCCCGCCCATGCGGCCCTCCTCGGCGCGGAGGGTGACCGGAATCCATGGATTGATCCAGCCCGAGGTGATGCCCAGACGAGTGAGGGTCCAGACAGAGCCATCAGTGCGCCCTTGGTAGGCCTGGAGGGTTGTCTTCCCGCGGAAGCCCTCCCCATCCCAGCTCCAGTGGTTCCCCATGGAGGCCGCCCCGCCCACGAGCGAACGGGTGGATCCATCGCCGCCGATGGGGACGATCCGCTCGAAGGCGGCTGTGGGCCGGATGCTGGACTGGGGTCTGCCCTGATCCTCGATATCAAACGCCAGTTCGGCCCCACGGCGTTCCCGATCGAAACCCCGTACCGCAAGGAAGTCCTGGTGAGAGGGATATTCCAATGATGAGAACACCTGGAGGGAGGGGGCCCAACTCCAGCCGCGCCAGGCCGCACCCAGCGTGCCTCCGCGGGGCCCAGTGCCATTGCCGAGGCCCGCCAGAACCTGCCAATTCAAGCGATCCAGGATGTCGTTGCCGCCGCCGCCGATCTGGTAGCTGATGCTCGAGGGAGTGTTGCTGAATCCGACGAGCGAGAAGACATCATGGCTTTCGCCCACCCGGTAGGGGTGGGGCTCGACGGGCACCGGGGCTGGCAGGGGATCGGGTTCATCGGCCTTCGGCAGCACCAGGTCCTTCACGAAGGGGGTGGGATCCTGGGGTAGTGTTTGCCCCTCCAGGGGAGGCAGGCTGGCATCCAGCTTCCGGATCTGCAGGCCGGAGGCACTGATCTGGGTGTAGTAGATCCATTTGCCATCCGGTGTGGCGATGGGATTCCAGGCGGCGGCCAGGGTGCGTGTGAGGGGTCTTCCCTGCCCGTCGATCAGGTTCCAGATGCCATCCACTTCCTTCCAGCCCAGCCCGCCAGGAGCCACAGGTTTAAGTCCTGTCTGGGAGGAGGCAGGTCGTCCATCCAGGTCCCACAGCCTTGGACATGGTTTCAGTACGCCTTCGGAATCGGGGAGGCGAAGCCGATAGGCCACAGTACTCGAAGAGGTCCACACAGGTTTCCAGGGCAGGGTCCCGTGGATGCGGCCCAGGCGGCGGGTAGGTGGCAGAACGGGAGCAAGAGGCCTGTGATCCGCCGGTTCGTCAAGATCTCTGGTGGCGGCCTTGGACGGTTCGGCTTTCAGATCCCACACATAGAGTCCGGGTTTCTTCGGGTCCAGGACCCGGGCCAGGAGCTTCGAGCCGTCCGGGCTGAGGGACAGATCCGTGGCCCATCCCTTCAGCTGGGTGACGAGCTCGCCTTCGCGCAGACCCTGGACCATGGCCCGCCGCTCGAGTTCCAGAGCGGTATGCGTGAGCTCGGCGCAGAAGCGCTGATAGCCATCCTTGGGACCGAAACCGAAGGTCGCATGGAAGGACGCGTCGAAATCGCGCTTACCGGCCATGCGGGTCCACAGGGTCTGGAAGATCTTCGGATCTCCGGACCTCGTCTCCAGCCACTCCAGGTAGGCGCTGCCGCCCAGGTAGGCCATGCTGCCACCAAGGAACCCATCCTTGCCGCTCAGGGCCTCGTAGCTGGGCAGTTTGCCTTCGATGGCCCACTGCCGCAGCACTCCCGCGCGGATGGCGCTATGGGGGCGGCCGCTACCGGTGAGCTTGCCCTCGATGAGGGTGGCGTAGCCCTCGATGACCCACCGCGGGGATTTCCGGGTCACGGGTCCTAGGACCGCAGTCCAGTGTTCCCACAGACTGGGCTTTCGTGCGGGGCGCAGCAGGTGGTGCATGTGCCCCAGCTCATGGGCAAGGAGCAGTTCGGCCCAGCCTCGGTGATGACCAATGACGGAATCAGGCTCCGGTTCGGTCCTCCACAGCACCACATGGGGCCGCTGGAGCAGTGGGAGGGCCAAGCCGTTGGCCTCCATCACGGGATCCAGGATCAGGATGTCGATGGGCTTCTCGTACACGAATCCAACCAGGCCCAGGTACTGGGCGTGGATGCCCTCGACGCGACCAGCCACCACGCTGCCAAAGGCCTCGAAGGCCTTCGGGCAGTGGATGCGGTAGTGCGCCGTGGTGAAGGTGATCCAGGTGGCGTCCGGGGCTTGTGTGTGAGGCGCGGCCTGGAGGAGGACTGGCAGCAAAGTGATGCAGAAGATAGTACGGACGCTCATGCCTCCAGTGTGCCCAGAATGGGATCCTCCTTCCTTCCTGTCCTCTCGTAATGGATGGCCGACAGCTGATAGTTTCTTACCCATGTCCCGCATCAGGATCCTGCCCGATCAGGTGGCCAATCAGATCGCCGCAGGCGAGGTGGTGGAACGGCCATCCTCAGTGCTGAAGGAATTGGCTGAAAATGCCCTCGATGCCGGCGCCCGTCGCATCGAAGTGAGCTGGGAGGAGGGGGGTAAACGCCTGCTGGAAGTGGCCGACGATGGATCAGGCATGGCCCGCGACGATCTGTACCTGGCCCTGGAGCGCCATGCCACCAGCAAGGTTCGCACCGCGGAGGATCTGGGGCATCTGGGTACGTTCGGTTTCCGCGGCGAGGCCCTGCCCAGCATCGCCGCTGTAAGCCGCTTCGATCTGGCCAGCGCCGAGGCGGAAGGTGCGGGCCACCGCCTGCGCTGCGAATTCGGCATCATCAAGGAAGTCGCGCCCGTATCCCGCAGCCGAGGCACCACGGTCACGGTGCGGGACCTCTTCGCCCAGCTTCCTGCCCGTCGCCGTTTCCTCAAATCCACGGATACTGAGCACGCCCAACTATGGGGATCCGTGGCACGGCTGGCACTCAGTTCTCCGGGCGTCCATTGGACCATCCGATCGGATCGAGGCGTGCCGCTGGTACTGCCACCCGTGGCAGATGCAGGTCAGCGCCTTGGGCCCCTTCTGGGCGAGAAGATGGGGCGTCTGGTGCCCTTCGTGAATGGAGAGACTCCGTGGCGTCTGCGGGGCTTCATCTCGCCACCGGACCTCAGCTTCCGGGATCGTAACCACCTCTACCTGTTCGTGAACGGTCGGGCGGTGCGGGACCGCCTGCTGTTGGCGGCTTTGTCCGAGGCCTGGTCCGGCACCTTCGCCAAAGGGTCCTATCCCGCGGCCATGCTGTTCCTGGAACTGCCGCTCGAGTCGGTGGATGTGAATGTGCATCCGACCAAGGCCGAGGTACGGTTCCGCGAGCCCCAGCGGATCTTCGCCTGGGTGCGGGGCGCCGCCGAGGAGGCCTGGGCCAAGCTGCGAGGTGGGGTGGCTTCGGTATTGGAGCTTCCTCCCAGGCCCCTGGAGGCTGAGCTTGATCTGGATCCATCCCGGCGCGCGACGCCCCAGCATCCACGACTCTGGTCCGATCACTCAGACGGGGCCCTGGGGGCGTTTCAGTCCCTCGCCGGCGCCTTCTCAACTCATCCGCTGGATGTGGCCTATCCCTATGAACCGACCCTTTCCAGTGTGGCCGAAGGGATTGGTCGGGTCCCTGAAGTCCGGTACATCGGTACCTTCGAACGGACCTACCTGCTGGCGCAGATTATCGGGGAAACGGGCCCTGAGCTTTGGATCGTGGATCAGCACGTGGCCCATGAGCGGGTGCTTTTCGAGCGGCTCTTCCTGCGCCGACACTCCCCCGCCATCCAACCCCTGATGCCCTCCCAAGTGGTCCAGGTGGGTCCCGAAGCGCTGGCTCGTCTTGCGCCATTCCTGTCGGAGTTGGAGGCCGCAGGCGTGGAGGCCGAGCCCTTCGGTGGCGATGCACTGGTGGTGCGTGGCCTCCCGGATTTCCTCATCGACCGTGATCCCCAGGCCCTGCTGGATGATCTGCTAGCCCGTCTGGAGCGGGATGGCCGCGTGGACCTCGACACCTTCCGCCGCGACCTGAACGCCGAGTTGGCCTGCCGTGCCGCCATCAAGAAGCACCACGCCCTGCCTCCAGACTTGGCCCTGAAACTCATCCAGGACCTGCTCGCCTGCGAAGTGCCGAACACCTGCCCCCATGGACGGCCCATCCTCAAGAAGCTCAGCCTCGATGACCTGGAGAGGAGCTTTGGGCGCAAAATGTAGATGCGGCCGTCGCGACCCTCAGGACAGCCTGTGGAGCCGTTCTGCGACCAGATCCACCCCCAGCCGCTTGGCGGTGGCATAGAGAGCGGGGCGGGCGAGTCCCAGGGTCTGGGCAGCTTCGGCGACGTTGAATCGGCAGGCCTGAAGGGTTTCGAGCAGGAATCGTCGCTGGAAGGCCCGGGTCGCCTCATCCCAGGTGCGGGACTGGAGCACCGGAACATCCAGTTCCGGGAAATGCCGGGGCTTCAGGATGCCGTCCTCGCAGCGGAGGATGGCGCGTTCGAGGGTGTGAATCAATTCCCGTACATTGCCTGGCCAGGGAAGTCTTGAAAGGGCTTGCGGCAAGCCCGGGGCCAAGGCAGGGACGGGACGCTTCGCTGCTTGTGCGGCGCGGATCGTGAGGCGTGGGAGAAGAAAGGGGAATTCGTGCCGGCGCTCCGATAGCGGGGGCAGACAGAGCACCGCGCCCTGGAGCCGGAACATCAGATCCCGGCGAAAGGATCCGGCAGCGGCCAATTCCTCCAAGCCTCGGTGGGTGGCCGCGATGAACCGAACATCCACCTTCACGGCGTGATCCGATCCCACACGGCGAATCTCGTGCTCCTGAAGCACCCGGAGCAGCATGGATTGAAGACGCGGCGAGAGGTCCGCCACTTCGTCGAGGAACAGGGTGCCAGCCCGGGCAGTCTCGATGGCGCCCTTGCGGTCCCGGTCGGCTCCCGTGAAGGCGCCTTTGGTGTGACCGAAGAGTTCGGATTCCAGGATTCCTTCCGCGAAGGCCGAACAGTTCACGGCCTGCAGGGGACCGGAACGGCCAGACCGCCGGTGCACTTCCTCCGCCGCCAATTCTTTGCCGCTGCCCGTGGGGCCCAAGATAAGCACAGGCAGGTCCGAGTCCGCCACGCGATCCAGTTCACGCAGGACTGCGGCCATGGGTTCGCTGCCATCGGTGATCAGAAGGCCAGGGTCAATGGTGGCTTCAGTGGGTCTCTGCGCGCGGATCTGGGCGAGCCAGGGGGAGATGAGCAGCGGCTCCAAAGGCTGTACAGGTGGGGCCTCCGGAATTTGAGCCAGCAGCACAGCGCCGACCGGACACCCCTCCCAGATCAATGGATGCCCTCGCCAGAGCCAGCCGCCATGAATGAACGGAGCCAGGGTCCCATCCTTGGCCAAGCGGCTGAGGGCGCCCTCCGGTGGCGTTTCCCCGGCACCGAGGGAATGCAGCCTTCCTTCCTCCTCCCAGGCGATCCAGGTGGGCGTTCCACGCTGGGCCAGCCAATCCTTGAAAAGCAGAGTTGGAACTTGGTTATGATCGGACTCAGCCTGGGGCCATAGGGCTCCGAGACGTCGTTGATGACGGGGCGAGGCCGCGCGATCAGCAATGGCCTGGAGGGCAAGCAAGCTGATGGACGTGCGTTGCCCCGGCAACCGCTCCATGACCTGAAGCCCCAGTTCGAGGCGCATGATCTGGGTCGGGCATTCCCGCCAGGCGGACCAGAAGGTCTGCGGGTTTCCTGTGCCCCGGAAGAGCCTGTGGGCCTCCCAGCTGATCCGGGTCTCTGGATCGGCATCGGGGGGCGGATCCTCGGTCAGCGGGCCCAGCACGGCTTCGAGAAAGCAGGCATAGGGATGGTCCCGCACATGGGTCAGGCCTTCCCGAACCAAGTCCCATTGTTCTCCATCCACTCCGTGGGCCGCAAGGAGCCCCCAGGCCTGAGGGAGGTCCGGAAAGGTCCGAACCAGGCTCTGGATGCGGGCCAGGGCCGCCTCCGGTTCCAGGTACACTTCAGCCAGCTGGGCCTCTTCAAGGTCGTGCAAAGGCTGGGGGAGGGTTCCACGCAGAGCTGCCCAACGGCTGTGGGCCGGAAGATCGGCCCATTCCAGGGCCATGAGGGCCGCATTGGAAGCGGCCCGCGACGCCCAGCCCATGGACCTCAACCGGAGGAAATGGGCGTGGGCCAGGGTGAAGGATCGCAGGGCTTTTTCATGCTCGCAGGCCCGATTGAATTCCTGCCCCTGGGCCATCCAATGGAAGGGGTCCGCGCAGGGATGGGCGGAGGTGCCCCAGATAGGATAGCCCTCGCCATCTTTCGGCGCATCTCCGCCCCAGCGCATCCGCAGCCGGTCCCAAGTAGGGTGGCCTGAGGCGGGTGGCGGAACGGGGCGGTGCAAGTGCTCCTGAAGATCCGCCTCCAGAGCTGCCGCCCAGCCCGGAGGATGGCTGGTGGGCATCCGAAGGTTCAAGAGCTCGGCTAGATCCGCATCTGGTGGGTGGCCTGAGCTCAGGTGCCTTGGAAGCAAGGGCGTCAAGGCCTGGGCCGAAGCTCCAAATCCCCGGGCCCAGGCGCGAATTCTCGGATCCATCATCCAACCGCCGCTCAACGATTGGTACAACCAACCGGAGCTGCGATGGGGTCCTAGTTCCTCTGGAAGACAGGGCAGGATCAGCGGCTCCGCATGGTGCTGGATGGCCGGCCAGGGAAGTCCGGGATCCAGGGGGCCTTCTGGAAGCAGTCTTCCCTCTGGATCCTGGTGCTTCAGGAGTGTTTCCCACCATCCAGGGGGAAGTGAATGCCATTCGAGGGGAATCAGATCGAGGAAAGGTGGAAGGAGGAGAACCCCTTCATCATCCACAGCGCCGAGGACCGGCACCCATCGCAGGCGCTGGGGCAGATCCAAGAGCACCGAACCCACCGCCATCCATGGGGTTCCATTTCCCGAAAGCAGCGCCTCCCAGGCCCAGGCCAGGAGTTCGTCCTCCCGGGCACCCCGATGGCCGGCGGGTACATCCTTGCTGCCATGGCGCAGGCGCGCGATCCAGGCTGGATCAGGGCAAGGCCCGAACTCGGTGGGAGCGGCCAAGACCCTGGGGCCTTCCTGCCGACGAGCCTCCTGCTCCAACCGTGGCCAGCGACCCTCACGGCCACCCAGCAGCCAGGCGTGTGAGATGGCCGCAAGCGCCCAGGCTGAATCGCCCCATCGTCGCCCGCGCTCGAGCCCCCACGGAGCCTTCCAATCGCCTAGCCAGGCAGCCCTCAGCATCCGAGCATGCCTTGCCAGACAGTCCAGAAGCCCGGGAAGGTCTTTGCCACGCACTGCGGATCCAGGAGGTCACCACCCCACCGCAACCCCCCGAGGGCGGCCGCAAAGGCCATGCGGTGGTCATTCCTCGGGTCGAAGGGTGTCCGGTGCTGGGATGGGGTTCCTGGCTTGATTCGAAGGGTATGATCCCCGATCACTTCCACCTGGCCACCCAGCCAGCACACCAGTTCCGCCGAAGCATCTAGGCGGTCACATTCCTTCAGGCGCAAGGTGCGGAGGCCACGTAGTTCGGAAGGCCCTGGGGCCAGGGCTGCCAGGGCTGCGAGCACGGGCCCCAGATCCGGGCAGTCCGTCAGGTCAGCATCCAACCCCCGCTCCAGCGGGCCGGACACTTCCAGGAACTGCGCCTCCGGCCAGTGGAACCTGCATCCGGCAGAAGCGAGGATCGCCAACAGGGCACGATCCCCCTGGGTGTCCTCTGGATCGAGGGGTCCCAACCTGAGGCTTCGTCCGGTGGCTGCAGCGGCTGCGAGGAAGGCCGCGGCTCCGCTCCAATCCCCGGGCAGATCCAGATCCCGTGGACTGAGAGCGCTGCCGGGAATCCGCCACTGCCCCGGTTCGAGGCGCGCGGCGCAACCAAAGCGGCCCAGCCACTGGGTCGTGAGGACCAGGTAGCTGGGGCTGGCCACTTCGGTCCAGGTGAGTCGGCTCGGCTCCGGTAGCGCGGCGGCGACCATGGCCAGGCCCGACAGGAACTGGCTGCTGAGGCGGGCATCCACGCGGAGTTCCAATCGCCGGGGGGAGACTGGAGTCGGGTCGAGCCAAGCTCCGGTGGCATCCGGGGACCACTTCGCCCCCAAGTTCTGAAGAGGCTCCAGCAAAGGCCCCAAGGGTCGCTCGAAGAGCCGGGGATCCCCCTCCAGCCGAACTCGGCCCTTGGCCGCAAGAGCGAGCCACGGCAGGAGGAAGCGCAGGGTGGTGCCCGAAGCACCGAGCCAAACAGGGGCATTGGCCCGAGGCCTTTGACCCCCCTGGAGCGACCAGACGCCATCATGTTCCTCAAGGGGAAATCCCAGCCCCCGCAGGGCCAGTCGCATCCATCGCGTGTCCTCGGCCTCGAGGCCTCCACGGAGTTTACTGGTTCCTGGAGCCAGGGCGGCGAGGAGCAGGGCCCGGTTGGTGATGGACTTCGACCCGGGGATCCGAACGGTGCCTAAGGTCCCGTCGGGAGCTAGATGATTGTCTCTAGGAAGTGACAGATGCATGAGGGCAGGGTGCCGTGGGGCGGCCCCGACCGCAAGGGCGGATCAGCTGATGTTTTCCAGAATGGGTCTCGAGATGCGCTTGTCCGTCACCAGGGTGTATTGGTAGGCCCCATAGAAATCGATGGTCCGCTTGTAGCGGAGAGTGACGGTACAAAAACCGGTTTCCCCGTTGCCGGCCTTGGTGACGCGGATGGCGCCCTTGTCTGCCAGGGCCTCGAAAACGCCGAGTTCCCGCGCCTTATCCTTCACCTCTTTTTCGACGAGCTCAATGGGTTTCCTGCTGGCGCCACTGGCAATGAAATCGCAGGCGTCGATGAGTTCGCTGTTGCCGTAGTAGACCGGAACAGCCTTGTAGGCCACTGCGCCGAGTAGGCCTAATACAAGCAAGGAGACAATGCATCCGATCTTGCCTTCACCGCGTTGATGCCGCATGGAGTCCTCCGCCTCACTTCAAGTCCTCGAGAGCCTGCCTGGCCAGAGGTGCGACCAGGGGGCCTTCGGGACCGAGAATGGTTGACTGAGGATACTTCAGGGCCTGACGGAATGCCTGCATAGCTTCGGCCTGATAGGGGGTGCCCAGGTGGAGGAAACAGAGCCCAGTGTGGTAGTCGATGGTGCCCTGGCTGACTCCAGTGATGTTGCTGAGCCGGGCATCTCGAAGGAGTTCAATGGCTTTTTCGTACTTCCGAAACTGCATCAGGACTAGGGCCATATTGAGCTTCATCAGATTGGCCTTGTCCCCCTTGGCACCAGCGTACTGCAGGCGAAGATGGGCGAGCACACCCGGGTAGCAGAGATCCTGGGAACCCAGAGGGATTTCCAGGAATTCCCCTTGGACAGGCAAGGTCGTGGTCCCACCTCCCTGGAGGATGGACACCGGTTCCTTAGACGAATCCAGCAATACTTGGAGTTCCTGAGCCGTCGAGACGGATTTCCCCTGAACCTGGAGAATGGGCCGACCCACCTGCAGGCCTGCCTTCATCGCCGGTTCGGAAGCGGCCAGCACCCAGGGTCCGGGTTCGCCTGGGATATCCAGGACCGAGAACCCCAAACCTGGCCGTTGAACCGGTGGGACTGCATTCAGGCGTGACGCCAGTGAACCCAATGGGTCCTGCTCCAGTGGCTTCACCACGAGGCGCTCCTCTTCGCCATCCAGGGTGGCCACGATGAGTTCCACATGATGGATGACCTTGTCCGGGACGGGTCTGGCGATCAGCACCAGTTCTGTCTCCCGTGAGGCCTTTAGGCGAGCCAGGGCCTCAGCGGTGGGTTCCCCGGCATGGGGGGACAGGAAGATCAGTTGCTGCAGTCGGTCTCCAAGGGATTCAAGGTGGGCCAGAAACCGCGCGCGACCGGTGAAGTCATCGCCCTCAAGTCCGAGGAAGGTAAGACGCGGTTTGGGCCGCACCTCCAGGCTCAGGGTCTTGCCCTCTTCTACAGTGATGCGCGAGAAGAACGCTCCCACGGGGAAACGCACCAGCAGATCATAGGGGCCCGAACAAGCCGAGAGGTTTGCCACCGGCAGTGGCCCGCGACTCTGGTTGGAGAGAAACAGTTCACCGCCGGGCCAGGCGGAATTCACCGATAGCGTGCCCCTGGAAGGGTCCATGCGGATGGGCTGAAGGGTGTGATCCGCGGCAGGTGTTGCGAATTCGGCACCCAGTTCGAGCATCTTGGGTCGGAGACAGGATGCGCGCAGCTCGAGGCGGTGCTTGCCAGCTGAGAGTTGTGGGATGACGAAGGGGGCCGAGAGATCTTCAGGTCGCAGACCCAGGGGAGTGGCAAGGGATGCAGCCTCTGGACCGGCTTTTCCGATGGCGAAGCCAAGGCTCTCCCCATCCAGCAGGATCTCGACATCGCTCGGCTGGACATAGAGGGTGATGGTCGATGCCGTCCGGGTCAGTTTGAAATCGACGGACTTCACATCACGGGGGGCAAGCTCCAGGATGGCATCCGCGGAAGCGTGACCTGGCCGTGCATACGTGAGCTTGTGGGTTCCGAATGGAAGATACTTTCGCGCCATGGTTGTGACGGACCTGCCATCCACCAACAGCCGACCGCCTTCAGGCGTGTAGCTCAACTTGACGAGGGCGTACCGCTCGCCTTTCATCCGATCGTAGAGAGACAGGAGACGCTGGGAGGTCAGGGCGCGATCCAGTTCGAAATCGGGGTTCAGGTCCATGAGCGCCTGAAGGCGGATCTGGACCCGGGACTTGTTCTGGGCGCTGCGGTCGTCGAGGACAGCAAGCCAGTTATAGCCTTCGCAAAGCACTTGAATCCACTCGGGATCCAGGCCGGCGGCCCTCGGTGCGAGGGTGGCCACCACGCTGTCGAAGCGGGCGGTGGCGCCTTCCCGGTCTCCCTGCGTGGCCCAGAGTGCCTTGGCCTGAAGAAACACATCTTTCAGGGCGGGGTCCTGGGCCCGCAGGGCGGCACAGAAGAGGGGGATGAAGAGCAGGTATCGGAATAGCATGTCAGTTCAATCGAATGAGAAGGTCGTTGCGGCGATCGCAGAGAATCAGGCCGCCGGAGCGGTCCAGGGCCAGGGACGTGATGTTGCCGCTGATTCCTAGAACCTTGAAGGTGGCCTGGCGAAGCACGGCACCATCGGGGCCAAGGATGACCACGCCTTGGCCGAAATCACCTCCGTCCACCAGGACAGCCACTTGACCGGCGCCATCCGTGGCCAAGGCGATGACCTTCCGGAACGGCCCCGGCAGATCCTTGCCATAAGGCACGATGTTCTTTGGCTGACCCTCGGCATCCAGGTATAGCAGCTTGCGGTCGGCATCAGACGCGACCACCACGCCTCCTGTGGGAAGGGGTGCCAGCGCATTGAGCGTCGGGGACGCGAGGGTTCGGGATCCGTCTTCAAGGGTGAATATGGTGATGGCGGGGGTCCTGGCGTCTGCCACCCAGAGGTCGCCCCAACGATCCAGGGCCGCCCCTGAGATGGCGCTAAGAGCGCCAAGGGACTGAATGGCCGCCACATTCTCACGGACCAGGCCATTCTTGGATAGCATCCAGACTGCCCCGGCGGAGTCAGTCAGCAAACCCAGCGCGCCTGACGCTTGCGGTCCCTGCTGCACCAATTCACTGCCATGCAGGCGGAAAGCCCGATCGAGGTCCTTCTGGAAAATCAGCAAGTCCCCATCTGACGCCAGGGACACCAGCGTGGGGGTCTTCAGCCACTTGGTTCGACCCAAGGGCCATGGTCCCTCGTTGCGAAGAGGCGGTTTCTGGAGGCGGTGTTTCACGCGGACTGCCATGCGCCAGGCGGCTTCCTGGGCCTCCGGAGCCCCGGGTGACTCGGTCCGAAGACGTTGAAGCATCCTGAGGCAACCAGGCAGATCATCCATGAGATCGAGGGTTTCGGCGGCCTCGAGCATGGCCTGGGGGGCCACCGCAGATCCAGAATGGAGGCGGAAGGCATCGATGAACTGCTGGAGGGCATAGCTCCACTGTCCCTGATCGCGCCAGGCCCGGCCGAGATGGAGGCATGCCTCCGCGCAGGAAGGGGCATTCGGAAAGAGGTCGAGAACACGGTTGAATTCTGCTATGGCATCTTTTAGTTCTGCGGGGCGACGGGCCTGTCTCTCCAGCAGAAGACCCCTCAGGAGCAATCCTTCCGCAGCCTCCGGTGACTTGATGTAGTCACTTCGCAATCGAT
>CAIXHJ010000319.1 GCA_903919165.1 uncultured Holophagaceae bacterium | reverse complement strand
GGGGGGGCTGGCGGGTGTGGGGGTATCCGCCGCGCCTACCCGTAGGACCGGCGCGTCGAGCCATGGGAAACAGCTCTCTCCGATGCGGGCGGCCAGTTCCGCGCCGGGGCCGTAGGTGCGGGGGGCTTCCGTGAGCACCAGCACCCGATGGGTGCGCTTCGCCAGGTCCGTGATGGCCCCATCGTCGAGGGGCCAGAGGGTGCGCAGATCCAGCACCGCGACGTCGAGATCCCCCACGGCCTCCAGGGCCACGTGCTGGGAGGCGCCATAGGTGATGATGCAGGCCGAGGCGCCATCCCTGCGCAGGGCGGCCTCGCCGAGCCGAGCCGTGGGGGCCTCGCTCCACTGGTCTTTGAGGCGGCGGTAGAGGTGCTTGTGCTCGAATACCAGCACGGGATCCGGGTCCTCGATGGCGGCCCGGAGCAGGGCATAGGCATCGCGCACCGTGCCCGGCGCCACTACCTTCAGTCCAGGGCTGCCGAGGAAATGTCCCTCGGGGTTCTGGCTGTGGAAGGGGCCACCGCCGTTGCCACCGCCTGCAGGGCCCCGGAACACGGCAGGCACGGAAGCACCCCAGCGCCAGTGGGCCTTGGCGGCGAAGTTCACCATCAGATCCGAGGCCAGCAGGGCGAAATCCATGAATTGGAACTCTGCCACGGGTCGCTGTCCCATGAGGGCCGCGCCGATGGCCGCGCCCGCGATGGCCTGTTCGGCGATGGGTGTGTCGATCACCCGGTCCGGGCCGAACCGCTCCAACAGGCCCTCCGTGGCCCGGAAAGCGCCACCGTAGACGCCGATGTCCTCGCCCAGGCAGCAGACGCGTGAATCCGCCTCCATGGCGTCGAACAGCGCCTGGCGGACGGCCTCGACGTAGGTGCCTTGGAACATGTCAGTCCCTAGGGCCAGACGAAGTGAATGGGCTTTGCCCGAGCAGCTCGTGGGGAGCACGAAGGGGACGCAGAGCGACCGAAGGGAGCAGGGGGTTCCCCTCGTCTGTGTCAGCCTCCAGCAGGCCGCGCTCGGCCAGCCACTCATCGTTGAAGATGCTGCTGAGGTAGCGGCCCGCGCCATCCGGGAACACGGTCACGAGGCGGGCGGGAGGGTCTCTGGGCGGTAGGCTCCTGGCCACTTGCATTACCCCCCAGAGGGCCGCGCCGCTGGATCCTCCGCCAAGAATGCCCTCCTCTTTCACAAGCCGGCGTGCGTGATGGAAGGCTTGCCTGTCCGTCACTTGAAGCATGTCGTCGATGAGGCCGAACTCCATGGTGGGAATGAGGAACTCGTCGCCCAAGCCTTCGAGACAGTAAGGTCCAGCCTTCGGTTCCCGTTCGCCATGGAAGTGCGGGGAGAACACCGAACCCACAGGATCCACGGCCACTACTATGATCTTCGGGTCCTTCTCTTTGAGGTAGCGCCCCACACCGCCGATGGTGCCGCCGGTACCCGCACCGGCCACCAGGAAATCAATGCGTCCCTCCATCTGCTCCCAGATTTCGGGACCTGTGCCATGGTAGTGCGCAGCGTTGTTCTCGCGGTTGCCGTGCTGGTCCGGGAAGTAGCTGTTCGGCGTCTCCCTGGCCATGCGCGGGGTGATGTTGTTGTAGCTGTCCGGGTGCTCGGGGGGCAGGCTGGTGTCCGCCTTGTGCACCTGAACGCCCAGGGCCAGCAACTGGTTCAGCTTCTCCTGGGAGATGGTGTCGCGCACCACGACCTTGAGACGGTAGCCCTTCTGGATGGCCATGAGGGCGAGCCCCATGGCGGTATTGCCCGAAGAGTTCTCAATGATGAGGTTGCCGGGCTTCAGGCGGCCGTCGCGCTCCGCGGCCTCGATCATGTACTTTGAGATGCGGTCCTTGCTGCTGCCCATGGGGTTCATGAACTCGAGCTTGGCGAAGACCTCCACCGGGAGGTCCTCGACGACCCGGCGGAGCCGGACCAGCGGCGTGTTGCCGATGGCCTCCAGGACGCTGCCGCAGGGCTTCCGGTAGGGCATGGAGATCCTCCCGGGGTTCAGTATGACCGGGGAGTCAGGGGCCTGGAGGCTGGAGTCTGGGGGCTGCGTTGACAGCGTTGATCCCGAGGCTTAGGTTGAATGCCACTTCCGCAGGGTGAGGAGTGGGGTTTCACATGAGAAGAACCTGGATTTCCTCTAGGACAGCCCGCGGCATCTGCCTCAGTGTCACCATGCTCTTCCCTGGCGCCGCCGCCTTTAACGCACGGGCGGCCGACGGGGTGAGCGTCAACGGCGTGCGCCTCAGCCCCGAGAAGGTGCAGTCGCTGCAGAAACAGTACGGCATCCGCATTGTCAGCGGCGACTACTGGTACGACAAGATCTCCGGGGCCTGGGGCTATGCGGGAGGACCTGCCGTGGGCCAGATCTATCCGTTCCTCGATTTCGGAGGTCCCATGAAGGCCAATGCATCGAACGGCAATACCAGTGTGTTCATCAACGGCCGAGAGCTCCATCTGCGGGATGTTCGTGCGCTGCAGCAGATCACGGTGGTGATACCCGGCAGCTACTGGTGCGATGCCCTGGGGAATATGGGATTCGAGGGAGGGCCCGCACTCGTAAACCTTTGGGCCTTGGCCAATGCGGCGAACTCCCGGGGCGCTGGCGTCAAGAGGGAAGGGATCTTGAGTACTTACGACAAGACCGGCGCCGTTGTGATCGGTCGCTGACCATCCATCCACGCCACGAACGACGCCATTAAGTGCCGGTCTGGAGGTTGAAACCGTGACGCCGCGTTTCTATGACACCTCAAACCCCGACATCTCCACCTTCTGATCGCGGCTTGGCGCCAACCGGTGATAATCGGGCCATGCCGCATCCCATCAACAAGACTGCAGTGACCGAATTCGAACCCGAGTTCATCGCCGGATTGAAGGACATCTTTGAGGATAAGATCGTTTTCAACCGGCTCCTGGGCTTGAAGATCACCCAGTTAACCCCCGAGCGTGTCGTGGCCCGGATAGCGATGCGAAATGAACTAGTGGGGCACTATTCCTTCAACCGGATTCACGGCGGCGTCATCAGCGCGGGACTGGACGCCATGGGCGGACTGGCCGTGATGGCCGCCATCGGTGCGCGTCACATGGACGAGTCGCCCTTGGAACGATTGCACCGGTTTGCCAAGTTGGGCACGATTGACCTGCGCATCGACTACCTGCGTCCCGGCATCGGGGAACATTTTGAACTGCGCGCCGAAGTCATGCGCCTGGGCTCGCGCGTGGCTTCCACCCGCATGGAATTCCTAGGCTCCGATGGCAAGCTGCTGTCGACCGGTGCCGGCGCTTACATCGTCTCCTGATACCTTGTAGGACGGACCGTCTTGAGTCTCTTGCTTGGAGCGATTCGCGTGCCCCTAGCCGAGGACTCGGTTCCTCCAGCCCTCAGCCCTCAGCCCACAGCCTACAGCCCAGCTAGACTGGTCCCATGCTCTCTTCGCTCCGCATTCAGAACCTGGCCCTGGTGGAGGACCTGTCCCTGGACTGGGGGCCGGGCTTCACAGTACTCACGGGCGAGACCGGCGCGGGGAAGTCCCTGCTGGTGGATGCGCTCTCGCTGCTGGTCGGCGCCCGTGGAGATGCGGAGCTGGTGCGGCACGGCGCCGAGCGGGCCACGGTCGAGGCCGTCGTGGAAGGACGATTCGAGGCCTGGCAGGCTTTCCTGCTCGAGCGGGGACTGCCCGACGAGCAGCCCGTGGTACTGCGCCGCGAGGTAGGGCCTGGCCGCAGCCGGGCCTGGATCAACGGCGCCAGCTGCGCCCTGGCGGACTTGCGGGAGGCGGGTCGCTTCTGGATGCGCCTCACCAGTCAGCATGACCACCAATCGCTCCTGGGCGAGGAGCGACATATGGCCCTCATTGATGAGGTGCTGGGCATCGAGCCCTGTCTGGAGGCTGAAGCGGTCGCGGTGCGGGAGGCGCAGGCCGCGCTGAAGGCCCGGCGCCGCAGCGAGGCCGAGCGGGAACAGCGTCTTGAGCAGCTGGCCGAGGCCCTGGCGGACCTGGACAAACTGGCGCCGAGGCCCGGCGAATGGGCCCAGCTCAAGGCTGACCGGGAACCCCTCCGCCACGCCGTCCACCTCGAGCAGGCCTTCCGAGAGGCGGCCGAGGCCCTCAACGAGGGACTGCCCAAGGTCGAACTGGCCCACAAGGCCCTGATGCGCGCTGTCGCCCACTGGCCGGATGCTGCCGCCGAGCAGGATCGCCTGCGCTCCGTGGCCCTGGAGCTGGAGGATCTGCTTGCCCTGGCCAAGGACCAGGTCCTTCGCTGGGGGGCCGCCGGCGCCGACCGCATCGAGGCCATGGAGGCCCGCCTGGCCCTGTATGAGCGGCTGGCGCGACGCCAGCGCTGCGAACCCGGGGACCTTCCGGGCCGAGTGCAGGTACTGAAGGACGAACAGCGCTCCCTGCTGGCAGGGGATGCCCCCCTGAAGGAGCTGGAGGCGGCCCTGGCGAAGGCTGCGGAGCGCTACCGCGCGGCCGCGGAGGCCCTCCATGGGCGACGCTCCTCCGCCATCCCCAAGTTCGAATCCGAGGTGCAGAGGCGCCTGAGGCGGCTGGGCATGAAGGGGGCCCGGATCCAGTTGCGGCTGTCCCTGGCGGAAGAATCCGGCAGTCCGGTCCAGCAGAGCGGCCATCCGGTTCGCATAGCTGCCCAGGGCTTCTCTGCCCTCGCGATCTGGATCGAGCCCAATCCGGGCGAGGGCTTCCGCCCCCTGGCCAAGATCGCCTCCGGCGGTGAACTGAGCCGCCTCATGCTGGCCCTGGTGGGCGCGGGCTTGGTCCTGGGTTCTGGGGTGCGCGATGGCCTGACCCTGGTGCTGGACGAGGTCGATGCCGGCCTGGGCGGGGAAACTGCCCTGGCCGTGGGCCAGGCTGTGGCCGAACTCGGGAAAGCCCACCAGGTGCTGGCCGTGACGCACCTCGCCCAAGTGGCCGCCCGGGCGGACAGGCACGGGTATCTTCGCAAGGAAACCGAAGGCGGCCGCACCCGCAGCGACTTGATCTGGATGACCGGCGACGCGCGCAACCGCGAACTGGCCCGGCTCCTGTCTGGGCACCCGGATCGTGCCGAGGCCTTGGAGCACGCCAAGGTACTGCTGGAAAGCTAGGACCTTTTGGTCGATTTCTGCCGGACCCGCTTGGGAGGCGCGCCGGGGCCCTTGCGGGGGGCCTGCCTGGCGGCGGGTTTCGGGCCTTCCTTCTTCTTGGGACGGGGGCGGGCCTTGACCTTGTCGATGCGCTGAGCCTGGAGGGACTCGTTGCTGCGGGAGGGCTTGAGGCCCTCTCCAGGGTCCAGGATGCGGCGCACAGGTGCGACTTCCGCGTCCTCTCCTTCACCTTTCTGCTTCTTCTGCACGCTGAGCCGCAGAGGCACGCCGGCAAGGCCGAACTGTTCGCGCAGACGGTTCTCCAGGAAGCGCACATAGCTGAAGTGCAGGCCGCAGTCCGTGTTTGCTTTCACCACGAAGCTGGGGGGCCTTACGCCGACCTGGGTCATGAAGTAGAGCTTGGGCAGCTTGCCGTCCACGGCGTGGGGCTCATGGTGGCCACGGACTCGCGCAGGAAGCGGTTCAGTTCGCCCGTGGAGATGCGGCGCCCGTGGGCTTCCGCCAGTTCATCGATCATGGCGAACAGCTTAGACACCCGCTGTCCCGTGAGGGCTGAAAGGAAGATCATGGGCGCGTGGTGCAGGAAGCCCAGGCTGCGGCGCAGATCCTCCTCGGCCCCGTAGATGGTGTGGGCGTCCTTCTCGACGAGATCCCACTTGTTCACCACGAGGATGACCGCGGCGCCGGCCTCCTGGGCGTAGCCTGCGATGACCGCGTCCTGGTGGGTGGCGCCTTCGACGGCGTCGAGCAGGAGGAGGCTGACATCGGCGCGGGCCATGGCCTGCTTGGCCTTCAGGATGCTGAGTTTCTCGGCGCCCTCGTGAGTCTTCCCTTTCTTGCGGATGCCCGCGGTGTCGATCATCCGGTAGACCTTGTCCCTCACGTGGAAGACCGTGTCCACGGTGTCCCGCGTGGTACCTGCGATTTCGCTGACAAGACTGCGTTCGTAACCCAACAGGCGGTTCGTGAGGGAGGACTTGCCCACGTTGGGCCGCCCGATGATGGCGAAGCGGAGCTCGTCCGAGAGCGAGTGGATCTCGGCTTCCTCCGGTGTGCGGTGAAAGGGCAGGCACGCGCGGATGGCCGCGATCAGCTCGGGTACACCCGCACCATGGGCGGCGGAGATGGACAGCACTTGGTCGAAGCCCAGGCCATAGAAGCCACCGTCCGGCGCGCCGCCCTTCATGCCGTCTAGCTTGTTGATCACGAGCAGGATGGGCTTGCCTTGGCGGCGCAGGCGCGTGGCGATCTCCTCGTCCCCGGTCGTGAGGCCATCGTGGCCGTCCACCAACAAGATGGCCACGTGAGCCTCGTCCAGAGCGGCTTCGGCCATGCGGGTGATGCCCCGGGCGATGACGTCGTCGCCCTCGAAGTCGAGGCCACCGGTGTCCACCAGTTCGAAGAGCTCCTCGGCCTCGCCCTCTTCGCTCAGGCAGGTGACCCGGCCGTAGCTGCGGTCCCGGGTCATGCCCGGCAGGTCGTGAACCAGGGCCGCGCGGCTGCGGGTGAGCCGGTTGAACAGCGTGGACTTGCCCACATTGGGGCGTCCGCAGAGGGCGACGAGGGGCAGCTTCATGGTTGTTCCAAGCCTTCCAGTCTATCGGGCAGAGGCTGAAAGGACACGGGCGTATTTAGGAAGGGGCGGCTAGAGTGATGCTTCTGTTCCAGGAGTGCCCATGTTCCGGCCACTGCCATGCCTGCTGGTGCCAGCCTTGCTGGCGGCGGCGTCCAGCCCGAAAAACCTGAGTCCGGCGGGCACGGTGCAAAGGCAGATCGAGACGTTCAATGCCCATGACCTCGAAGGATTTCTGACACTCTTCGATGATGGCCTGGAGGTATCCGAGGTTCCGTCCAGGATTGTGGCGCCTACAGGGAAGACCCGGCTCCGGGAGCTCTATGCAGAGCTCTTCAAGGCGAATCCTGATCTTCATGCATCCGCAGAGTCGCAGCTGGTCTCCGGCGAGTTTGTGATCCAGAAGGAGCGGATCAAGGGAAGGGCCGGGAAGAAGGAGACGCTGGAAACGGTTGTGATCTACCAGGTGAAGGCGGGGAAGATAGTCAGAATGTGGTCGGTGGGGGAGTAAGAGAGCAGTACAGGCACGTTCTCTGCGTTCCCAGATTGACCCTAGGAAGAGCAGGGGGCTGGACCATTTGACTGAAGCGAAGCGGAATGAACAGGGCGACATGACTGCAGGTCGTGGCCGCCCGAAGGGCGAAGGCCGAGGGCTGAGCCAGCGAAGCCGCTTCGCCCTGCAAGCCTGTGTCTGCCGGTCTGTCCAGCTCGTTCGCAGGTCCGGACCACCTCAGCCCCGCCGCCAAACGGAAACGCGCCCGGCTGGGCGCGTTGTTTTGGCGGGGCTGACGGGGCTCGAACCCGCGACTTCCAGCGTGACAGGCTGGCACTCTAATCCAAAGCTGAGCTACAGCCCCTAGGTGTCAGTGGTGTGGCTACTAGAAGCGCACGCCGCCAACGAGACCGATCTGGAACTTGGGAGACATGGCATCGGCGAAGGAGTTGAGCTTGGTGGCGCTGTCCGTAGCGGTGCGGTCGTAGGAAGCCGTCTTCAAAGGAGCGGCGACTTCGAGCTTCAGGAAAGGGGAGAAGCTGGTGAGGGCGAACG
>CAIXHJ010000318.1 GCA_903919165.1 uncultured Holophagaceae bacterium | reverse complement strand
GGGTCGCGCCAGATCCAATCGGCGTCACGATAGCCGGCCCGCCAGGCTTTCGAGAGCGCGTCCATGGCCTCGCTCTTCTGGTTGAGGCTGCAGAAGGTGCAGGCGGCGTTGTAGAGGATGATCGTGTCGTTCGGGCGGAGCGTCATGGCCATGGTCGCCTCACGCCTTGAATCCTCGATGCGCCCAGTGTCGGCATAGAGGCCGGCGAGGAGGCTGCGGGATCGCGCATCCTCGGGCACCTCGCGCAGGTGCGCCTCGTGCACCTGGATGGCCCGGAGCATGATGTTGTTCCTGGCTTCCGTTTTCCCCAGAGCCCCGAGGGCGTTCAGGATGGGGACGTAGACGTTGTAGTCGGCGCCGCTGGCCTCGATCGCCTCCTCCGCCAGGCTCGCGATCTCCTGGTACTGGCCGGAGGCGAACAGGGTGCGCAGGAGCAGGTAGAACGCCCCCTCGCAGTCCCGTTTCCTTGCGATCACCGCCCGCACGATGCGGGCCACGTCTTGGTACTCCTCGCGGGAGTACAGGATCCAGGCCTGCGCCACCATGACCTCGGGCAGGTCAGGTCGCAGAGCCACCGCCTTTTCAGCGGACGCGCGGGCACGGTCGATCCAGGCGGACTTGCGGTCGTACCAGCAGTAGTAATAGGCGCATATGTTCGCGATGGCCGCGTGAGCCAGGGCGAAGTCCGGATCCTGCGCCACCGCGTCGTTGTACATCTGGAGCGCGAATTCGATATCCTGCCGGGTCATTCGCCGGGCGTAGCTCCGGCCGCGCAGGTAGTGGTCGTAGGCCTGCAGGTTCTCGGTGGGCTTGGCCGCGAGGGCCTCCTTCTCCTGGGGTGTGAGCTTGATGCGGAGGGCCTCGGCGATCTTCCGGGCGATCTCGTCCTGGACCTCGAACACGTCCTGCATCTCACGGTCGAAGCGCTCGGACCAAAGCGGGAAATCAGTGCGGGTGTCCACCAGCTGCGCGGTGATCCGCAACCGGTTTCCGGAGCGACGGATGCTCCCGGTCAGCACATAGGAGGCCCTCAGCTGCTGACCGATCTGGGCCGGCGTCACCGGCTTGTCCCGGTAGGCGAGCACCGTCGGCCGGGAGTAGACGTGCATCCCCTGTATCTTCGACAACTCGGTGATGATGTCCTCGGTGACGCCATCCCGAAAGTACTCGTCTTCCTTCACGCCGGAGAGGTTCTCGAAATAGAGCACGGCCACCGAGCGCTCCGTGGTGGGCTCGGCCTTGCTCTTCGATTCGGAGAGTTCGGCTTCGCGCCGCTGCCCCGAATCGAAATCCCGCTTCAAGCGCAGCAGGTCGGTTTTCAGCTCGGTCGCCGTCTGGCAGCGGAGGTTGCGGTCCTTCTCAAGCGCCTTCTTGAGAATCTGACCCAGAACCCCCGGCATGGCGGGGTTGACCTCTGATAACGGGGCCGGGTCCCGGTTGAGGATGGCGTCGAAGACCACGGCCTGGGTATCGCCCTGGAAGGGCATCATGCCGGTGGCCATCTGGTAGAGCACCGTACCCAGCGAGAACAGGTCTGTGCGGGCGTCGGTCGGCAGCCCGCGGGCCTGCTCGGGCGACATGTAGTGCACGGTTCCCAGCACCATGCCCGCGACGGTGAGATCGTGGCGATCCACAGACGTTTCCAATCGGGAGTCCATCGCCCCCGCGTCTGAATAATTCGTCACGGCCCCGATCTTCGCCAGCCCAAAGTCGAGGATCTTGATCTGGCCGCGCGCATTGACGATCAGGTTCACCGGCTTCAAATCCCGGTGGACGATGCCCTTCGCATGCGCCGACTCGAGGGCGTCGGCGATCTGGATTCCGAGGTCGAGGATTTCGGCGAGTTCCAGCGGCTGGCGCCCGATCCGCTTGGCCAGGGTCTGGCCCTCCAGCAACTCCATGACGATGAAGTGCTGCCCCTCGTGCTGCTCGATGGAGTGCACGGTGCAGATGCCGGGATGGTTCAGTGCGGACGCCGCGCGCGCCTCGCGCTGGAAGCGCTCCAGGATCGAAGGATCGCGCTGCATCTCCTCGGACAGGACTTTCACCGCCACATGGCGCTCCAGCCGGGTGTCCTCGGCCTCGTAGACGGTACCCATGCCACCGGAGCCGAGGGGACGCGTGATGCGGTAGTGTGAGACGGTCTTTCCAACCAGGGATTCCATGGCCACCTCAGCCTCCGTCACCTTTCTTGGGGAACAGCCTCCCGAACTCCGGTTCGTCGTGGAGGATGGCCAAGTCCGGGTCGCGCCAGACCCAGTCGGAGTCACGGTAGCCCACCCGCCAGGCTTTCGACAGCGCGTCGAGGGCCTCGCTTTTCTGGTTCATCTTGCAGAAGGTGCAGGCAGCGTTGTAGAGGATCAGGGGTTCGTTCGGGCGGAGGGTCATCGCCAGCGTCGCCTCCCGTTTGGCATCCTCGGTGCGCCCCAATTCGGAGTAATAGGATGCGACGAGGCCCCGCGCCCGGGCATCCTCGGGCACTTCACGCAGATGGGCCTCAAAGGCCTGGACCGCCCGGATCCGTAGGTTGCTCAGGGCCTCCTTCTTGGCCAGGGCGCCCAGCGCGTTCATGATGGGAGGGTAGACGTTGTAGTCGGTGCCGCTGGCTTCGATGGCCTCCTCGGCCAACCCGGCGATTTCCTTGTACTGGCCGGAGGCGAACAGGCACCGCAGCAGCAGGTACCAGGCCCCTTCGCAGTCGCGCTTCCGGGTGACCACGGCGCGGACGATCTGGGCCGCGTCGAGGTTTTCGCCACGGGAGTAGAGGATCCAGGCCTGCGCCACCATGACCTCAGGCAGGTCGGGCCGGAGCGCCACCGCTTTGTCCGAGGCCGCGCGGGCCCGTTCGATCCAAGTCGGCTCGCGTTCGTATAGCCAGTAGCACTGGGCACAGACGTTCGCGATGGCCGCGTGGGCCAGGGCGAAATCGGGATCCTGCTTCGCCGCGTCGTTAAACATCTGGAGGGCGAACTCGAGATCCTGCCGGGTCAGCCGTCGGGCGTAGCTCCGGCCCCGCAAGTAGTGGTCGTAGGCCTGGAGGTTCTCCGTGGGCTTGGCCGCGAGGGCCTCCTTCTCCTGCGGGGTGAGCTTGATGCGCAGCGCCTCGGCGATCTTGCGGGCGATCTCGTCCTGGACCTCGAAGACGTCCTTCATCTCCCGGTCGTAGCGCTCCGACCAGACCGGATGGTCGGTCTGCGTGTCAACCAGCTGGGCATTGATTCTCAGGCGTTCGCCGGCCCGCCGGAGGCTCCCTTCCAGCACGTAGGCCGCGCCGATCTGCTGCCCGATCTGGGCCGTGGTGGCCGGCTTGTCGCGGTAGGCGATTACCGTCGAGCGCGAGAAGGTCTCCAGCCCCTGGATCTTGGACAGCTCCGTGATGATGTCCTCGGTGATCCCGTCGCGGAAGTACTCGTCCTCCTTCTGCCCACTCAGGTTCTCGAAGTAGAGGACGGCGACCGAGCGCTTGGCCGAACGCCCGGCCGACCCCGGAGGTCCGCTCTTTGAATCGGACAGGTCGACCTTGCGCTGCTGGCCGGAATCGGAATCCCGTTTCAAGCGCAGCAAGTCCGTCTTCAGATCGGTGGCGGTCTGGTAGCGGAGGGCGCGGTCCTTCTCGAGAGCCTTCCCGATGATCTGACCCAGGGCGGCGGGCATGGCCGGGTTGACCTCGGCAAGCGGCCGCGGATCTCGGTTGAGGATGGCGTCGAACACCACGGCCTGGGTATCGCCCTGGAAGGGAAGCTCGCCGCTGACCATCTGGTAGAGCACTGCGCCCAGTGAGAACAGGTCGGTGCGGGCATCGGTCAATTGCCCGCGGGCCTGCTCCGGTGACATGTAGTGCACGGTTCCCAACACCATGCCCGCGACGGTGAGGTCGTGACGATCCACGGTCGTTTCCAATCGGGAGTCCAACGCCCCTGCGCCGGAGTAGTTCGTCACGACTCCGATCTTCGCCAGCCCGAAGTCGAGGATCTTGATCTGCCCCCGCGCATTGAGGATCAGGTTCACCGGCTTCAGGTCGCGGTGGACGATGCCCTTCGAGTGCGCCGACTCGAGGGCGTCGGCAATCTGGATGCCGAGGTCGAGGACCTCGGCGAGCTCGAGCGGTTGGCGTCCGATCCGCTTCGCGAGGGTCTGCCCCTCGAGCAGCTCCATGACGATGAAGTGCTGCCCTTCATGCTGCTCGATGGAGTGCACGGTGCAGATCCCGGGATGGTTCAGGGCCGAAGCCGCACGCGCCTCCCGCTGGAAGCGCTCCAGGATCGAAGGGTCCCGTTGCATCTCCTCGGAGAGGACTTTCACCGCCACATGGCGCCCCAACTGGGTGTCCTCCGCCTCGTAGACCACACCCATCCCCCCGGCTCCGAGCTGGCGCGTCACCTGGTAATGGGAGACGGTCTTTCCGACCAGGGATTCCACTGGCATCCTAGACTCCCCTCATTCCTCTGAACGGCGCTGCCACAGCTCCGTTCCACGATGCAGGAAGGCGGATTTAGGTTTCATTTGCCATTGAAACACGCCGCAGGCCGCCTGGCGTATTGGACCGGGTAATCCTGAATGAGTCGTGATTTGGGTCGGCAAGGTGTGCATCAAAGCACTTCCTGTCTCTAGATACGCTTTGTGCAATTTCGGGTCAAGAGAAATGAGGAATCAATCTCAACAGTTCCGATCCCTCCCGGTCAAACGCAGGTCGTTGAGGTTGA
This sequence comes from uncultured Holophagaceae bacterium, assembly GCA_903919165.1. Lineage (GTDB taxonomy): Bacteria > Acidobacteriota > Holophagae > Holophagales > Holophagaceae > Geothrix. The sequence goes on along the minus strand of CAIXHJ010000318.1, from coordinate 7,844 downwards.
TCTGGGCGTCCGGAACCGAGCCAGCAGGAGCCCCGAGACTCCGGCGATGACAAAAGTGGAGAGCCAGACAGGTCGTGGCCCAACCTTGGCGTAGGACAACACACCCAGCCATGGACCCAGGGCCAGGGCCGCGGCGAAGCTGAGGGAGAGCAGGCCCATGTATTCACCGCGGCGGTCCGGCGGGGCCAGGGTGGCCACGGCATCGCTCATGGCGGGGAAGAGGATCATCTCGCCGAAAGTCCAAATCACGGTGGTGAAGATCAGGGCGGGGTACCCCCTGGCCCAGGCAGTAAGGCCAAAGCCCATGGCCAGACAAAGCGAACCCAGAAGGAGCAACCTGCCATGGCTCCAGTGGCCCATGGCCAGGTTCAGGGGCACTTCAAAGACTACGATCAGGAGGGTGTTCACCGTGAACAGCAGGCCGAAAAAACGGCTGCCCAATCCGAGGTCGCGCACCACCCACAGTGGCAGGGTGCCTTCAATCTGGAAGAACACCATCATGGCGGGGATGAAGGGAAGAAGCAGGAAGACCAGCTGCCTGTTGCTCCAGGGACTCGCGCCGGGCGCATGCCCCTGGGCAAGACGAGGCGCGGTTGGCGTTTTCAGGAGGAAGCTGAGCAGCGTGGCGCCTGCCAGGGTGCTCAGGCCGTCGGTCCAGAACACCCATCGGTAACTGTGGTGGGCGATGAAGCCGCCCATGGCTGGACCCACCGCCATGCCGAGGTTGACGGAAAGTCGGTGCAGGGCGAAGACGGCCTTGCGCTTCTCCGGTGACGCAAGCCCCGTGAGCAGGGCCATGGCGCTGGGCCAGAAGGCCTGGGTGAGACCGGCCCACAGGAAGATCAGGGAAAAGAGCAGTAGCTTCGTGGTGGCGAAGGGCAGCACCAGCAACAGACCCCCCGAGGTCCAGAGGCTGGCCTTCAACACATGGACGTGACCCAGTCGATCCGCCAGTCGGCCCGAAAACGGGCCCGCCGCCAGGGCACCTGCACCGTAGACCATCATCCCGTAGCCGGCTTCCCCCGGCGTCCAGCGCCGGCCCTCGGTGAGGTAGAGCACGAGGAAGGGTAGGGCCATGGTGCCCAGGCGGTTGATGAGCGTGCTGGCGCAGACCAACCAGACTTCGCGGGGGAGGCCGCCGAGGCCCTTCCATGGATTCATGGACGGGGACTCAACTCCCGCCCACTTCGGCACCACTCGCTCCAGCTGCCGACATAGAGCGCAGCACCCGCCAATCCCGCCGCTTCCAGGGCGAGCAAGGTGTGGCAGGCGGTGACGCCGCTGCCGCAGTGGACCGTAAGGCGGTCCGGTGGCGTATCCCCCAGCAGGGCTTCGTACTGGGCCCGCAGCGCCTCGGGAGACTTGAACCGGCCGTCCGGACCGAGGTTGTCATTCCAGGCCAGGTTCAATGATCCCGGGATGTGACCCGCCACAGGATCGAAGGGCTCCAGCTCGCCGCGCCAGCGCTCAGCGGAGCGAACATCTAGCAGCTTCCGCTCCGGATCGTGGCGGATCACTTCCACGGTATCCCCATCTGCAGTGGGGAGGAGCCAGCTGGTCGCAGGGTGGGACGAAGCGTGGGCTACGGGAGGGATTTCGACAGTCAGCGTCAAACCAGCCGCGAGCGCGACCGGCAGACCACCATCGAGGAGCCAGACGCGCTCATGCCCGAGGGATCGCAGCATCCACCAGAGCCTGGCAGCGGCATTGCCTCCGCCGGTGGCGTCGTACACAACAACCTCACTGTCCACACCGATACCCCAGACGCCCACCTGGGCCGCGAATCGGTCGATGGGTGGGAGCGGATGACGTCCCCCTTTTGCAGGGTCGTGGCCGGGATCGCAGGCTGTACTTAGGTGGTGATTGAGGTCGGCATGGATGGCGCCGGACAGATGGCCAGCGGCATAGGCCGCCCCATCAGGCCGGGCATCAATCAGGAGGATCGAGTCCATTCGGGTACGGAGGTCGGTTGCTGAGATGAGTGTCATATCCCCCAGTATGAAGCGACCCGTGCGGGCATTACCCTGAAGACTGAAGACTGGAGTCCCCCATGTCCGACACCTACGTATCCGAATCTCGCTGGCGCGTAGCCGGAGCAGCGCTCCTGGTCGGTGGCGGCCTGCTGCTGGGAGGGGTCGCCGTAGCCCGGGGGATGTTCGGCGGGGATTCCGAGGGGGCTTCAAGGGGCACGAATGTGAGCCGCGTGGCCTTCCAGGATGCTGAGGGGAACAGGCGGACCCTGGCCGAATTCAAGGGCAGGGTGGTGCTGGTCGACGTGTGGGCCACCTGGTGCCCACCCTGCCGGAGGTCGCTGCCGGAGGTGGCGGAATTACAGAAAGCTGGTGGGGACCGCTACGTGGTGCTGCCCATCTCCGTGGACCGTGGTGGATGGGGCGATGTGACACCTTTCCTGGTCCAGAATCCCCAGCTCGGCCTCACGGCCTATCTCCCCGATGGTGGCAAGGCCCTGGACGCATTCGGTGAGATCCGGGGCATCCCGACGACCCTCATCATCGACCGGGAGGGCAGGCTGGTGTGGCGTTGGTCGGGCTATAGCGAGGGCATGGCCAAGCGGGCCCTGGATGAGGCCCTGCGGGCCCGGTGATCGCGCCTCGGCCGGGATTGGTAAATCGCTCTGACCAGGCCTTGCTGGCAAGGGACTGCCCTAGTCTGCTGGCCCTGAACTAGCGGGATGAACATGGGGAAGGGCCAGCACACTTCCCCCAGCCAATGCTTGCGTTGTCTGGGATCTATGGTCATCGGGGCCTGGCCCCTCTTGGCAAACTGGCCCGCATGCGTGCCAGATCTGTTCCCCCCCTTGGGGGCACTGCCGTGCCCCTAAACCCCTGCCAAGCGTGGTGTCTCAGCGCGGAGGATGATCCAGGTTCTCTCGGGACACCACACCAATGGATCGTACGGGTCAGGGAAGGACTCCCAACGCGGCTTCCACCGCAGAGACAAGGCAGTCCGCTTCCGTGTTGGAGGGCAGGCTCCGGTGGTCTCCGGGAACGTCCTCGCCGATGCCCAGGAAGGGTAGGCCCAAGGCCTGCGCCGCGGCCAGATCGTGGGGCCGGTCACCCACATAGAGATGCGGGCCGGGACCGCCTCGGAGGGCCCGCTTCAGCAGGTCCTTGCGATCATGCCGGGGCAGGGACCCCAGCCGCGGAATGGCCGCGTCGATTCCCAGGACATCGGCCTTGAAGGCCAGCAGTCCCGGGGCATTGCCGGAGACGATCCACACCTGGCGGGCCGAAGCCAGCCGGTGCATGCCCGCCAGGATGCCCCCGTAGCCGACGGCCTCTTGCGCCCCGGAGGTGAAGACGTCTCGAAACCGGTCGACACAGGCGGTTTCATAAGCCGAGTACCCGGCCTCATCCAGGCCCCGTCCGAATCGCATCCGGTGCAGCTCATCCACGATCTCCCAGTCGGTGGAGCCCTGACAGACACTCAACTCATCCACCGTGGGCATCTGGCCCCAGATGCCGCCCAGGGCCTCACGCAACAGCACGAAGCCGGCACTGAAATGCCCTAGGGTTCCGTCGAGGTCGAAGCAGATCGGCACCAGAAACTCCGTCTATCACTTCGTTTATGGCCCAGGATCGCATGGGATGGCATCCTCAGAGGGAGGATGGTTCTTTGATGCGTCGTTTCTGGATCCTGGTTCTTCTGCTCCCTTCATGGCCGGTCTGCGCCCAAGAGGGACTCCGCTACCGGATGCAGCTGTGGATGCACGGCGATTCGCAGCCACTGGAGACGCGGTTCAGGCTCCAATCCACCGCCGGAACCCGAAGCCACAATCGGGTGCAGAAGCCCCGCATGGGCGGATGGAACCTGGAGGTCGACCGCTCCCAGGGCACGCCCTACGCCCAAGCGATGCTCCTGGCCCGGGCCGAACGTCTGCTTTATCTGGCGGGACCGGCGCCGCAGACGAGGCTTGAACCGATCTCCCTCCGCTTCGGCAACCGCAGTCTCCCAGTCTGGAGCCTGGAGATGCCCAAGGGAATCCAAGCGTCCACGGTCCTGGTGGAAGTGGCCCCGAGTCTTCTCGCACTCTGCGATTTCAGCGCCCGGTTCACCCGCGGTGACGTGGACCGTGTGGAGCTGCACCTGGAGGGTTTGGACAGCACGGCTCGACTCGCTCCTGCCGAAGATGGCACCACGCTTCTCAGCACCCTCCAGTCCCTTGCGCGGGAGGCCCAGAAGGACAGCGAAACCACGGTGACCGTGCAGTAGGGGATTCTGAGACTGAAGCCCTCTTCGCGGGAGGTCCAAGAGTTCCCAGGGGTTATTCTGAAGGACTCGGGGGAATCATGCCGTTCAGGGACGAATGCGGGGTGTTCGGGATCTGCCATCAAGACGAGGCTTCCCGGCAGACCTACCTCGGCCTCTATGCCCTCCAGCACCGGGGTCAGGAGGCCGCCGGCATCTGCTCCGGCGATGAACGGGGACTTCACCTGCACAAGGCCCAGGGCTATGTGGCGGACGTATTCACCGAGGCCGTGCTGGATGCCCTGCCCGGCGACGCGGCCATCGGCCACACCCGCTACTCCACCACCGGCGGCAACGTGGCCTCCGCCGCCCATCCCTTCCTCATCCACGGCCGCTTCGGACAGGTGGCCCTCTGCCACAACGGGAATCTCACCAACACCGAGGACCTGCGTACCCGGCTCATCGCCGATGGCCACACCTTCACCAGTCCTTCGGACAGCGAGGTGCTCCTGGCTCTCATCAACCGGGCCCAGGCCGGCACGCTTGAGGACGCGGTCGTCGCGGCCCTTTGCCAGGCCCAGGGCGCCTACTCGCTGCTGATTCTCACGGATGAAGCCCTCATCGCCGCGCGGGATTCCCACGGCTTCCGTCCCCTGGCCATGGGGCACATAGGAGAGACCCACGCCTTCAGTTCCGAGACCTGCGCCTTCGATCTTGTGGGGGTGCAGTACGAGCGGGACGTGCAGCCGGGCGAAATGATCGTGGTGTCAAGGAGGACCGGCGAAATCCGCTCCCGGTTCCCTCTGCCAAAGGTGCAGCCCAAGCCGTGCGTCTTCGAGCACATCTACTTCGCGCGACCGGATTCCCTGGTCTATGGCCAGAGCGTGATGGTCGCCCGCCGGGAGATGGGAAGGCGCCTGGCCCTGCGCCATCCCGTCGAGGCCGACCTCGTGGTGCCCGTGCCTGACAGTGGGGTGAACGCCGCCCTGGGCTACTCGGAGCAGTCCGGCATCCCCTTCGATTTCGGCATCATCCGCAATCACTACGTGGGGCGCACCTTCATCGAGCCCAAGCAGACCATCCGGAGCTTCGGCGTGAAGGTGAAGCTGAACCCCGTGCGCCACCTGCTTGCCGGCAAGCGCGTGGTGCTGATTGACGACAGCATCGTGCGCGGCACCACCAGCAAGAAGATCGTGCAGATGGTGCGGGAGGCCGGGGCCCGGGAAGTGCACATGCGCATCGCCTGCCCGCCCACCACCCATTCCTGCTACTACGGCATCGACACACCCAAGCGGCAGAACCTCATCGCTTCCTACATGTCCCTCTCGGAGATCACTGCCTTCGTCGAAGCCGACACCCTCGGCTACCTCGACCTGAAGGATCTCGAGGGCTGCATGAACGATGACGGACACGGTTTTTGCTACGCCTGCTTCACGGGTGACTACCCCGTGGCCCCCGGGCCGTGAGTTCCGGAGCCGTAGGTCCGCCCCAGGCCCAGTTCGAGGACGGCCTCCGGTTCCTCACGGCGGCGCTGGCATTGGAGGTGGATCACCGGAGCAGCGCTGCCATCGTCAGTGCCGCCTGTGATGCCATCCAATGTTTCCTGGTGGTTTTCGAACTGGGCGCGCAGCACCACCTGCCGGATCCCGAAGACGAGATCACCAGGCTACGCGGCCAGCTCGAAGCCCTGCTCACCCCCCGACAGTCTTCCGAGGACGCGGCCCGTCACGCCCTCGACGGGGCGCTCCTGGCCAGGGATCAGGCCGCGCGGTTACTGCCGAGGCTGATCGGCTAGTGTGCTGGCCCTGAACTAGCGGGATCAACATGGGGAAGGGCCAACACACTGCCCCCAGCCAACGCTTGCGTTGTCTGGGATCTATGGTCATCGGGCATGGCCCCTATGGCGATCTGGCACGCATGCGTGTCGGACCTGTCACCCCATTGGGGGCACTGCCCTCCAGGTATCACACGCAGGGCCTGCTCCCGCTCGCGAGTGCTCTCGGACCTGGAGCCTTCCCCCAAACCCCCGCTAAGCGTGGTGTCTCAGCGCGGAGAATGATCCAGGTTCTCCCGGGACACCACACTAGAATCCGACCCGTCCCAGGGGCGCATACTGGGGCACGGGATTCCCGCCAAAGCGATTCACAGGCAGGGTTCTCACGGGCCAGTCCTGGGCAGGACCCGGAAAGCCATGCTTCAGCCAGAACTGCTTCAGGTCCTTGCTGAACCAGACCAGGAATTCCTGGAAGGCCACCTGGCGCAGTTCCTCCCGGCTGTATTCACCCACCACCTCGACCACGGCGGAGGCGGAATCTTCAGGGACCCGGAACGTCTTCCAGGGCTGTGAGCCCCCGCCGTCATCAGCCAGAATCCGCGACAGGAAGGCCGGATCGCGTCCTGGCTGCTGCGCCTCCCCGGCCAGCAGGCCGGTGGCGAGGCAAAGGCAGATCAGGGGACGCACGGTCTTGAAATGAGGCCACGCAGGGTGAGGTTCCCGTCGATGCACCCCGGCTGATAGCTTTAACCCATGCCCATTGCCATCCTCGGACCCACAGCTTCCGGCAAGTCTGCCGTAGCCGTCGCTGTGGCCCACCACATCGAAGGCACCGTAGTCAACGGGGATCCCTACCAGGCAATCCAAGGCCTGGCCATTGGTACCGGGCAACCGGATGAGGCCGAACAGGGCGGTGTGCCCCACGTGGGCTACGGTGTCCTGTCCCTGTCCGCCCGGCCGAATCCGGTGGCCTTTGGCAACCTGGTCCGGGAGTGGCTCTCGACCTGTCGTGAACCGGTGCTGGTGACGGGATCGGGCCTTTACCTTCGGGGCATCTGGAATCAGCTCAGCGACCTGCCGGGGGTGGCCCCTGCCCTGGTGGACCGGGTACGGCGCTGGGGAGCGCGGCTGGGCACGCCCGTCCTCCACCGCTTCCTGACAGCCGTGGATCCCCTCCGGGGCTCAGTCCTTCATCCCAACGACAGTGCCCGGGTGCAGCGTGCCCTGGCCCTGCATCTAGCCACGGGCGAGACGCCTTCGAGCCAGCTGTCCGGACCGGAGACAGGCATCCCGGAAGGCTGGCGGGTGCTGGTCGTCTCGCCCAGCCGAGAGCGGCGGCGGGATCGAGTGGTGGCGCGGGTGGCCGCGCAGGTGCGGGCAGGATGGCAGGACGAGGTGGCCCGTCTGCTGGTAGCCGGGCACGCCGGGGATCTGGTGGCCATCCGCCCCCTGGGCTATGCCGCTTGGATGGCAGGGGGGGATCCCGGGGCCGTACAGGCCACCGTGGCCCAGGAGACCCAGGCCTACGCCAAACGTCAGGCCACCTGGTTCCGCAATCAGCTGCCCCAGGCGCCGGTCTGGGATCCGGATGCCGAATCCCTGGAGGCGGCCTTCCTGCGGTTGGGGCTCTATGAATAACCACCACAAATGGAAAGACAATTGGCCACAAAGGCCGCAAAGAGAAACGGGGGATGGAGGCTCAGCCCCTGTTCATGCTTTGTGTTCTCTGCGTACTTTGTGGCTGCTTATATTTATGTTTCTCTACGGCGGGGTGTGCCTCTGCGCTCTCTTTTTCTTTGAGTGGAGTTCCGCCAAGGAGCAGCCAGAACCTGTGGCCCGAACCGTGCCAGCGAAGACATGG